>DASUZG010000263.1:0-10640 GCA_036376995.1 Azonexus sp.
CGACATCTTCCGGGCGCTCGATCTTCATGCCGACGTGGCCGTAGGCTTCGGCCAGCTTGACGAAATCGGGCAGCGAGGTGACGTAGGACTGGGAATAGCGCTTGGAATAGAACATCTCCTGCCACTGGCGGACCATGCCCAGCATGCCGTTGTTCAGGTTGATGATCTTGATCGGGAAGCCGTACTGCTTGCAGGTGGACATCTCCTGGATGCACATCTGGATCGAGCCTTCGCCGGTGATGCAGGCGACCTGCGCCTCCGGATTGGCCATCAGGACGCCCATGCCGTACGGCAGGCCGACGCCCATGGTGCCCAGACCGCCGGAATTGATCCAGCGGCGCGGCTTGTCGAACTTGTAGTACTGGGCGGCGAACATCTGATGCTGGCCGACGTCGGACGTGATGAAGGCGTCGCCGCCGGTCACTTCGTAGAGTTTCTCGACGACGAACTGCGGCATGATGTGCTCGCTCTGGCGATAGGCCAGCGACTTGCGGCCGCGCCAGGCGTCGATCTGCTTCCACCACTCGGCCACGGCCGGATCGGCCTGGAAACCGCCTTCCATCAGCTTCAGCATTTCATCGAGCACGTCGGCGACGTTGCCGACGATCGGTACATCGACCTTGACGCGCTTGGAGATCGACGACGGATCGATGTCGATATGGATGACGCGACGCTTTTCCTCGCCGAAATGCTCGGGGTTGCCGATCACGCGATCATCGAAGCGGGCGCCGACGGCAAGAATCACGTCGGCATAATGCATCGCATTGTTGGCTTCGAAGGTGCCGTGCATGCCGAGCATGCCGACAAACTGGCCGTCGGTGGCCGGATAGCCGCCCAGCCCCATCAGCGTGTTGGTCACCGGGAAGCCGAGTTTGCGGGCCAGCTGGGTCAGCTTTTCCGAGGCATCCGAGAGGATTACGCCACCGCCGGTGTAGATGATCGGCCGCTTGGCTTCCTGCAGCATCTGCACGGCCTTCTTGATCTGGCCGAGATGGCCCTTGACCACCGGATTGTAGGAGCGCATCTGGATCGACTTCGGATAGTCGAACTCGACCATCTGGGCCGTGATGTCCTTGGGAATGTCGACCACGACCGGGCCCGGACGACCGGTGGCGGCGATGTGGAAAGCCTTCTTGATGGTCGCGGCCAGATCCTTGACGTCCTTGACCAGGAAATTGTGCTTGACGCAGGGGCGGGTAATGCCGACGGTATCGCACTCCTGGAAGGCGTCCTGGCCAATGTACTGGGTGGGCACCTGGCCGCACAGCACGACCATCGGAATGGAATCCATATAGGCGGTGGCGATGCCGGTCACCGTATTGGTCACCCCGGGGCCGGAGGTCACCAGCGCCACGCCCACCTTCTGCGAGGAACGCGAATAGGCGTCAGCGGCGTGAACAGCAGCCTGCTCGTGGCGAACCAGAATGTGCTTGACCTGTTCCTGCTTGAACAGCGCGTCGTAAATGTGCAAAACGGACCCGCCGGGGTACCCGAAAACACAATCGACCTTTTCTTCCTGCAGGCACCTGATTACAATTTCTGCACCGCTGATCATCATTCTTGAGCCCAAAAAAGCTGTTGCTTAAAAGGGCGTAACCTTAATCGACCGCCCATTTTCGGTCAAGGTTTCCCGGCATAACCATATAGCCCGACAGGCTTTCACTGGACGAGACGTCTCTGGCTTCACCCCAACAACTTTCCAGCTTTCTCGAATCGGTCGAACGACGCGCCTTCAAGCAGGCCATGTTCGCTGTCCACGAGGAAGAAGCCGCGCTCGACATCGTTCAGGACGCGATGCTGAAACTGGCCGAAAAATACGGTGATCGCCCGGAAGAGGAATTTCCCATGCTCTTCCAGCGGATCCTGCAGAACACCATCCGCGACTTCTACCGGCGGAGCAAGGTGCGTTCGATGTGGACCACGCTGCTGTCGGCCTTCTCGTCGGATGACGACGACGATCACGACCCCCTGGAAACCCTGACGGTCGACACCGACGGCGGTGGTCCGAAAACACCGGAAAGCAAGCTGCTGCAAGCGCAGACGCTGAATATCATCGATGAGGAGATAAAAAAGCTGCCAGCACGTCAACGCGAAGCCTTCCTCATGCGTTATTGGGAAGACATGGACGTTGCCGAGACCGCAGCGACAATGGGCTGCTCAGAAGGCAGCGTCAAAACCCATTGCTCGCGGGCTACGCACGCGCTGGCAGCTGCACTATCGGCCAAAGGTATCAAGTTATGAACGAAGAACGTTACGCCTCTCGCGTTCGGCAAGCGCTGAACCACGGATTGAACGACATTCCGCCGGCGGCCGCGCGCCGCCTCGAAGCGGCGCGTCATCTCGCGCTGTCGCGGCAGAAACAGACGGCACCGGAACTGGTGCTGGCCGGCGCCGGCCCGCAGCTGGGTCGCCAGCTGTTCCACTCCGGCATCGAGTTCGCGCGCATCAAACCCTTCCTCGCCATCGTCGCCCTGCTCGCCGGCATGTGGCTGTCCTTCTATTGGCACAGCGTCCAGTACGTCAGCGAAATCGAAGCAGTGGATGTCGCCCTGCTGGCCGACGACCTGCCGCCTGAAGCGTTTCTCGATAACGAATTCATCGAATGGTTAAAAGACGACTCTTCGCCAAACTGACCTTCGGGTTGCTGCTGACTGGTAGCGTCCTTGCCGCCCCCCCGACCACGGCAATCATCGGCACCCCACCGCAGCCTGGTTGGGTCCAGTTGAATTCTGCCCAGAAGGAAATTCTCGCTCCGCTGGCCAAGGACTGGGACGCCATGGAAAGCGTCCGCAAGAAGCAATGGCTGGGCATCGCCGAACGCTACCCGCGCATGAAGCCCAACGAACAGGCCCGTGTGCAGGCCCGCATGCAGGAATGGGTGCGACTGACGCCCGAGCAGCGCGCCAAGGTGCGCGACTCCTACAAGGACTTCAACCAGTTGCCGGCCGAACAGAAGCAGACGGTCAAGGAAAAATGGAAGGCATACGTCAACCTGCCGGCCGAAGAGCGCCAACGCCTGCGCGAAGAAGGAAAGTCGGCGCAATTGCTGGCACCGCCGGCTGAGCCGGTCGTTGCCGAAGAGTCCGTCCCGGCGCCGCCGACCACCGAAGCCCCGGCGCCCGGCGCCAGCACGCCGCGATGAGCGCCCCGCTCGCCGGCCTGGGCCGGCGCCTGGCCAGCATGTTCTATGAAGGCCTGGTCATCTTTGCCGTACTGCTGATCGGCTTCTGGCTGCCGCAGACCCTCCTGGCCGGCGTCGGCCTCGGCTTCGGGCCGCGACTGCTGTGGCTGCACGTGCTTCTGCTGCTGATGGGCTATTTTGTCTGGTTCTGGCTGCATGGCGGCCAGACCTTGCCGATGAAAACCTGGAAATTGCGCCTCGCCAACCCAGACGGCACGCCGCCGCGTCCGCTGCAAGCCGTGTTGCGCTATCTGGCAGCGTGGCCAAGCGTGCTGCTGCTCGGCATCGGTATTCTATGGGCCCTGGTTGATCGCGATCGCCAGTTCCTGCACGACCGCATCGCCGGCACCCGGATCGTCAACAGCCCGGCCTGATCAGCGCCGTTCGACCCACCACAGCATGCCGGCTGCGGCCAGCAGAAACATCGCCGACGGCGCCGTGGCACTGGCGAAGGGCGGCCAGGCGTTGATGATGCCAAGATTGGAAAAGAGGCCGTTCAGGGCATAGAACAGGATGCCCAGCATGACGCCGGCAAAAATCTTGAGACTGACGCCACCGACCCGGTTGTGCGAATAGCCGAACGGCAGGGCCAGGGCCACCATGACGAGCGCTGCCAGCGGATAGACCAGCTTCTTCCAGATGGCGATCTCGTAGCGCTCGGTCTGCTGCCGGTTTTCCGAAAGATGCCGGGTAAAGCTCAGCAGCCCGAGCAGCGTCATCCGCTCCGGCGAGACCTTCAGCACCGCCAGCAGATCGGGCGTCACCGCGGATTTCCAGCTCATGCTCGGCAGGCGTTCGATCCGTGTCGCATCGCCCTCCAATATGGTCCGCGACACATTGCTGAGCACCCAGGCACCGGAAGCGTCGAAGCGCGCCTCGTCGGCGTCGGTCACCGATTCCAGGGCATTGCTCTGGTTGAACTTGTAGATACGCAGCTTCTGCAGGGTCGAATCCGGAGTCACAGTGCGGATGTTTATGAAATTGCGCCCATCCTTGACCCACATGCCCGAGGTGAAGCCCTGCTGGGCCACCGCGTCACTGACCGCCTTGACCCGAATTTCGTTGCCGATGCGCTCGGAATACGGCACCAGGATCTCGCCGACCAGGAAAGTCAGCAAGGCCAGCAGACCGGCGACGCGGAACAGCGTCAGCAGCAACTCGCTGGTAGCCAGGCCCGAGGCGCGCAGGACGGTGATTTCCGAATGTCGCGCCAGAGTGGACAGCGCATACAGCGTACCAATCAGCGCCGCGATCGGAATCAGTTCGTAGATCAACCCCGGCAGGTTGAGCACGACGGTCAGGAGTGCATGCCCCAGTTGATAGTTTTTGTTGCCGACATTGCGCAGTTCGTTGACCAGGTCGAAGAAGCTGAACAGGACCAGGAACGCGAGCAGGACGAGAAAGACCGCGGCAAGCGTTTCGCGCATCAGGTAGCGCTGATAGAGATTCAGGCGAAACATCAGCTGCGCCTCCGCGCAAACGGATTACCGACGCTCATGCGCTGAAAGAACAGCACCAGCAGCGGCAGCATCATCAAGGCATGCACGGCCCACAGGCCGATCCAGAACGGCAACTTGCCCTGCGCCACCCACGACTGGCTGACCGACAGCAGGTTGCTGTAAATGGCATAGATCGGGATGGCGATCAGCAGGTTGGCCGAGCGCCCGGCGCGCGGATTGACGAAGCCCAGCGGGATCGCCAGGATCGCCAGGACCAGCGCCGACACCGGAATCCCGATGCGCCACACCAGTTCGCCGCGTGCCCGCTTGCTGTTGTCGAACAGCAGATCGGTGATCGGCATGGTTTTGGGCGAACGCTCCACCGGCTTGGCCTCGCCGTCCTCGACACGGACCTGGTAGCGCTCGAATTCCATGACCTTGAACGCCGGCGTGCCGGGTTCGACCTCGTAGCGGCGCCCGCTATCCAGCACGACAAAGCGGTCACCGTTTTCGGCAAAACGCTGGTGCCCGGTATCGGACATCACCACACCCAGCTTGCCTTCCTGCACCGTGGCGACGAAGATATTGCCGACCAGGCTGGCATCGTCGGCCATGGCCTCGACGAACAACACCCGCTTGCCCGCGCTGCCTTCCTGGAAAGTGCCGGGCGAAACCTGGGCCAGCTCGCTGCGTGCCGACAGCTTGCCCTTGTACTCGTCGCGGCTGTGATAGGCCCAGGGCGACAGGAACCAGGCAAGCAGCGCGACGGCCCCGACGATCGGCAGCGCGAAACGCAGCACCGGGCGCACCCAGGCGGTCAGCGGCTGGCCGCTGGTGAACCAGATGACCATTTCCGAATCGCGGTAGGCACGGGACAAACTGAGCAAAATCGCGACAAAAAGCGTCAGCGACAGCAAAACCGGCATGAAATTCAACGCCGCGAAGCCGAGCAGCGAAGCCACCGCTTCCGGCGCAATGCGTCCGCCGGCCGCGTCCTTGAGCAATCGGATCAATTGGGTGGAGGTCAGAATGGCCAGCAGCGCAATGCTGATGCCGGCCGCTGCCTGAGCGAATTCGCGCCGGGCGGCGCGCTCGAATATCATGCTTTGACGAAACCGAAAAAATGCGGGGATAATCCCGCGAATACTGATATTTCCCCAAACAGGAGCAGCCTGTGGAATTTAGCATAAAAAGCGGTAGCCCGGAGAAGCAGCGCAGCGCATGCGTCGTGGTCGGCGTGTTCGAATCGCGCAAACTGACCCTGCCGGCCGAACTGCTCGACAAGGCCGCCAACGGCTACATCGGCGACATCGTCCGCCGCGGCGACATGGAAGGCAAGGCCGGCACCACCCTGTTGCTGCACAACGTGCCCGGCACCCTGTGCGACCGCGTGCTGCTGGTCGGCCTCGGCAAGGAGAAGGATTTCCGCGAAAAGGAATTCGGCCAGGCCATCCGCACCGCGGTCAAGACGCTGAACGAGACCGGCGCCTTCGACGCCTCGATCTTCCTCACCGAACTCGCCGTCAAGAAGCGCGATGTTGCCTGGCGCATCCGCCAGACCGCCATCGTCGCGCTCGATGCGACCTACCGCTTCGACCAGTTCAAGAGCAAGAAGGAAGAAGTCCGCCGGCCGCTGCGCAAGCTGACGCTCGGCGTCGAGCGCCGCAACGAGCTGGCCCAGGCCGAAGAGGCGCTGGCGCAGGGGCTGGCCATCGCCGAAGGCATGGCCCTAGCCAAGGACCTCGGCAACCTGCCGCCGAACGTCTGCAACCCGGCCTATCTCGCCACCCGGGCGCAGGCCATGGCCGGCGAGCTGGGCCTGCACTGCGAGATTCTCGATCGTGCCGCGATGGAGCAGCTCGGCATGAACTCGCTGCTGTCGGTCGCCAACGGGGCTCACCAGCCGCCGAAGCTGATCGTGCTCGGCTACCAGGGTGCCCGCAACGGCGACAAACCGCTGGTGCTGGTCGGCAAGGGCGTCACTTTCGACACCGGCGGCATCTCGCTGAAGCCGGCCGCCGAGATGGACGAGATGAAATACGACATGTGCGGCGCGGCCAGCGTGTTCGGCACCATCCTCGCCGTGGCCCGGATGAAGCTGCCGCTCAACCTGACGGTGATCATTCCGGCCACCGAGAACATGCCGGGCGGCAACGCCACCCGCCCCGGCGACATCGTCACCTCGATGTCCGGCCAGACCATCGAGATTCTCAACACCGATGCCGAAGGCCGGCTGATCCTGTGCGACGCACTGAGCTACGCCGAGCGTTTCGAGCCGGACACCGTGATCGACGTCGCCACCCTGACCGGCGCCTGCGTCGTCGCGCTTGGCGGCATCGCCAGCGGCCTGTTCGCCAACAAGGACGGACTGGCCCGCGACCTGCTCGAAGCCGGCGACGAGGCGCATGACCGCGCCTGGCACATGCCGCTGTGGGACGACTACCAGGAACTGCTGAAAAGCCCGTTCGCCGACATGGCCAACATCGGCGGCCGCTGGGGCGGCGCGGTGACTGCCGCCTGCTTCCTGTCGCGCTTCACCAAGAAGTATGACTGGGCCCACCTCGACATCGCCGGCACCGCCTGGAAGTCGGGCGCCGACAAGGGCGCCACCGGCCGGCCGGTACCGTTGCTGACGCACTATCTCCTGCATCGCGCCGGCAAGCTCAATTGACCCAGGTTTTCTTCTACCACGGCGCCTCCGACCGCCTCGCCGCCGCCTGCGCCCTGCTCGGCGGCGCCTGGGCCAAGCGCAAGGCGATGCTGGTCTACGCCCCGGACGCCCTGGTCGCCGACGGCCTGGACCGGCTCCTGTGGACGCAGGCGCAGCTGAGCTTCATCCCGCATTGCCGCGCCGATTCGCCGCTGGCCGCAGAAACGCCGATCCTGATCGCCGACCGCCTCGACACGGTGCCGCAGCAGGAACGTCTGATGAACCTGTCGCGCACCATGCCGCCGGGCTACGCGCGCTTCCAGAGCCTGATCGAAGTCGTCGGCCGCGACGAGGACGATCGCCTGGCGGCCCGCGAGCGCGTCCACCAGTACAAGGAACAGGGCTGCGACGTGCAGTATTTCGACTTGAGCGGCCGCGACTAGGAACCACCCGCATGCCCAGTCCGATTCTCGCCCGCGCCGATGCGCTGATGCAGCGCCGACGCCCCAACGCCGCCGATGCCGACGACGTGCCGGTGCTGACCGATGCCGTCGAAACCGACGCAGCGGACGCCGACGACGACATACCGGTCCTGCTCGACATTGAAGCCCTCGCGCCGCTGTTGCCGGCCGAGGCAATCGAGCCCCCCGAACCGGCACCGCCGCTTCCGGCGGCCGAACCGGCCCTTCCCGAGGCCCTGTTGCCGACCGCAGCGGCCGGTGCCAGCAGCGCGCCGGTGCATCTCGAGCAGCCCGCCGTACCCCGGCCCGACATGAGCCGCGAGGCGATCGCCCGCGAGATCGCGCGCCGGGTCGAGCAGCGCCTGGCCACCGAACTGCCGCACCTGATCGCCGCTACCATCCGCGACTATCTCGCCGAATCGGACCTGCCGACCGACGACGCTGCACGCTGACGCGGCCGCCAAGGCCGGGACGGGCTCCGGTATAATCGCGGGTTTTCCCCTTTTCCGCCAAGCCCATGGAACTCGCCAAAGCCTTCGAACCGGCCGACATCGAACGTCGCTGGTACCCCGAGTGGGAAGCCAAGAATTATTTCGCCGCCGGCGTCGACAGCGACAAGACCGACAACTTCTGCATCCTGCTGCCGCCGCCCAACGTCACCGGCACGCTGCACATGGGCCACGGCTTCAACCAGACGATCATGGACGCGCTGACCCGCTACTACCGGATGCGCGGCCACAACACGCTGTGGCAGCCGGGCACCGATCATGCCGGCATCGCCACGCAGATCGTCGTCGAACGCCAGTTGGACGCCCAGGGCATCAGCCGCCACGACCTCGGCCGCGAGAAGTTCCTGGAAAAAGTCTGGGAATGGAAGGAATACTCGGGCGGCACCATCACGCGGCAAATGCGCCGCATGGGCACCAGCCCAGACTGGAAGCGCGAGCGCTTCACGATGGATGCCGGCCTCAACAAGGTCGTCACCGAGACCTTCGTCCGCCTGTTCAAGGAAGGCCTGATCTACCGCGGCAAGCGCCTGGTCAACTGGGATCCGAAGCTGCACACCGCCGTGTCCGACCTCGAGGTCGTGCAGGAGGAAGAAGACGGCTTCATGTGGCACATCCGCTACCCGCTGGCCGATGGCTCGGATAGCCTGGTGGTCGCCACCACCCGCCCGGAAACCATGTTGGGCGACACCGCCGTGATGGTCCATCCGGAAGACGAGCGCTACAAGCACATGATCGGCAAGATGGTGAAGCTGCCGCTGACCGGGCGCGAAATCCCGATCATCGCGGATTCCTACGTCGATCTCGAATTCGGCACCGGCTGCGTCAAGGTCACGCCGGCGCACGACTTCAACGACTACGCGGTCGGCCAACGCCACGGCCTGCCGATGATCTCGATCCTGACGCTGGATGCGAAGATCAACGAACAGGCACCCGAGAAATACCGCGGCCTCGACCGCTTCGATGCCCGCAAGGCCGTGGTCGCCGATCTCGAAGCTCTCGGCATCCTGGAAAAGACCGACAAGCACAAGCTGAAGGTGCCGCGCGGCGACCGGACCAATGTCGTCATCGAGCCGATGCTGACCGATCAGTGGTTCGTCGCCATGAGCAAGCCGGGCGAAGACGGCAAGTCGATCACCGAGAAGGCGCTGGAGGTCGTGCATTCCGGCGAGATCAAGTTCTATCCGGAAAACTGGGTCAACACCTACAACCAGTGGCTGAACAACATCCAGGACTGGTGCATCTCGCGTCAACTGTGGTGGGGCCACCAGATTCCGGCCTGGTACGGCGACAACGGTGAAACCTTCGTCGCCCACAGCGAGGAAGAAGCGCGCGCCGAAGCCGCCAAGCAAGGCTATGCCGGCGCCCTGAAGCGTGACGAGGACGTCCTCGACACCTGGTTCTCCTCGGCCCTGTGGCCGTTCTCGACTCTGGACTGGACCGGCGACGCAGCCGCCGATGCGGCCAACCCGCTGCTCGCCCAGTACCTGCCCTCCTCGGTGCTGGTCACCGGCTTCGACATCATCTTCTTCTGGGTCGCCCGCATGGTCATGATGACCAAGCAGATCACCGGCCAGATCCCGTTCAAGCACGTCTATGTGCACGGCCTGATCCGCGACGGCGAAGGCCAGAAGATGTCGAAGTCCAAGGGCAACGTGCTCGACCCGATCGACCTGATCGACGGCATCGGTATCGACGCGCTGGTCGAGAAGCGCACCTTCGGCCTGATGAACCCGAAGCAGGCGGAAAGCATCGCCAAGAAGACGAAGAAGGAATTCCCGGAAGGCATCCCGGCCTTCGGCACCGACGCGCTGCGCTTCACCTTCGCGTCGCTGGCTTCACCGGGCCGTGACATCAAGTTCGACCTCAACCGCTGCGACGGCTACCGCAATTTCTGCAACAAGCTGTGGAACGCCACCCGTTTCGTGCTGATGAACGTCGAAGGCCACGACCTGGCGCTCGACCACCAGCAGACTGCCGGCGGCGCCTGTAGTGTGCCGGCCGGCGAAGCGCGCCTGAAGTTCAGCTTCGCCGACCGCTGGATCGTCAGCCAGCTGCAGCGTGTCGAAGCCGAAGTCGAACAGCATTTCATCGACTACCGTTTCGACCTGCTGGCGCAAAGCATCTACAAGTTCGTCTGGGACGAGTTCTGCGACTGGTACCTCGAAATCGCCAAGGTCGCGATCCAGACCGGCGACGAAGCGCAGCAGCGCGGCGCCCGCCGGACCCTGATCCGCACGCTGGAAGCCATCCTGCGCCTGGCCCATCCGCTGATCCCGTTCGTCACCGAGGAACTGTGGCAGACGGTGGCGCCGATCGCCGGGCGCAAGACGCACGACTCGATCATGCTCGCCGCCTATCCGCGGGCTGATCTGTCGCGCCTGGATGAAGCCAGCGAAATGA
>DASUZG010000264.1:0-2970 GCA_036376995.1 Azonexus sp.
CAGCTGGCCGGCACCGAAGCCGTGGCCAACGAGGCCGCCCGCAGCTTCCGCCAGCGCCTGGAAAGGCTGCGCGCGGCCAATGCCGGCAAGCCGAAGGTGCGCGTCTTCTACCAGATCTGGAAGACGCCGCTGACCACGGTCGGCGGCCCGCAGATCATCAGCGACGCGATCACGCTGTGCGGCGGCACCAACGTCTTCGGCCACCTCGACAAGATGGCACCGACGGTCAGCCTCGAGGCGGTGCTCGACGCCGACCCGGAAGCCATCGTCGCCACCGGCATGGGCGACGCGCGCCCGGAATGGCTGCACGACTGGGACAAATGGACGCGCCTGACCGCGGTCAAGCGTGACAACCTGTTCCACATCAACCCCGACATCATGCAGCGCCACACCCCGCGCATCCTCGACGGCGCCGAGAAACTCTGCGCCCATCTCGATGTCGCACGCAGCCATCGTCCCGCCAAATAGGTTCCGCATGAGCCGCCTGCCGCAACGCATCGTCTGCCTGACCACCGAAACCGTCGAAGTGCTCTACGCCTTCGGCGAACAGGACCGTATCGCCGGCATTTCCGGCTACACCGTGCGCCCGCCGCAGGCGCGCAAGGAAAAGCCCAAGGTCTATGCCTTCACCAGCGGCGACCTCGACAAGATCCTCGCCGTCCAGCCCGACCTGGTGCTGACCTTCTCCGATCTGCAGGCCGACATTTCCCGCGACCTGATCCGGGCCGGCGTGCCGGTCTACGCCTTCAACACGCGCAGCGTCGACGACATTCTCGGCATGGTCGAGACGCTGGGCCGCCTGGTCGGCGCCGAGGCCAAGGCCTTCGCCCTCGTCGCCGAACTGGAAGCGCAGATCGCCGCCGCCCGGGCCGCCGCCGCGGCGCGCCAGGCCCGCACCGGCCGCCGGCTGCGCGTCTATTTCGAGGAATGGGATGAGCCGCTGATCAGCGGCATCCGCTGGGTCTCGGAACTGATCGAGATCGCCGGCGGCGAGGACGTCTTCGCCGCCCAGTCGCGCTCGCCACTGGCCAAGGATCGGCGGCCGACGGCCGCGGCGGTCATCGCGGCGGCGCCGGAGATCATCATCGGCTCGTGGTGCGGCAAGCACTTCCGCCCCGAGCGCGTCGCCGCCCGGCCGGGCTGGGAGACGGTGCCGGCGGTGCGCGACGGGCGCCTGCACGAGATCAAGTCGGCGATCATCCTGACCCCGGGGCCGGTGGCGATCAGCGAAGGCCTGCCGCAATTGCAGGCCATTTTTGATCTGTGAAAAGGCCGCCGGCCGGGCACTGCCTATAATCGGCAATCCGTCCCGAGGAAACCGCCCATGAAGCTCGCCGTCCCCTTCCTGCTGCTCGCCCTGGCCGGCACCGGCACTGCCTGCCTGGCCGCCGACGACGCCGGCACTGCCGCCATCGCCAGCCTCGGCCAGATCAACGGCATCGCGCTGGCCTGCCAGCAACCGGCCATCGCCAGCCGGGCCCGCAATGCCATGCAGACCACCGCGCCGAAGACGCGCGCCAGCGGCGAAGCCTTCGAACAGGCGACCAGCGCCGCCTTCCTCGAACAGGGCAAGGGCAGCACCTGCCCCGACGTAGCCACCCTCGCCGCCCAACTGGCCGACGCCGAGAGCCGGCTGCAGGACGCCTACCGGAACCTGCGCTGATGCGCCTGGCGGCGGCCCTGCTCGCCGGCTGCTGCCTGGCTGCCGCACCGGCCTTCGGCCAGTCGGCCTACGAGCGCCTGCAGGCGGAGCAGCCCGACACCAGCATGCCGCGCTACCTGCTGCAGGACCCGAACGGCCGCTCGGTGACCAGCGAGGATTTCCGCGGCCGCTTCCAGCTGGTCGCCTTCGGCTACACCTACTGCCCCGACATCTGCCCGACCACCCTGGTCGAAATGGCCGCCGTGCTGCAGCGTCTCGGCGAGCGTGCCGGCCGCCTGCAGCCGCTCTTCATCACCGTCGACCCGGAGCGCGACAGCGGCCCGCTGCTGAAGAACTACACCGCCTTCTTCGACCCGCGCATCCTCGGCCTGACCG
Source organism: Azonexus sp. (assembly GCA_036376995.1). Classification (GTDB taxonomy): domain Bacteria; phylum Pseudomonadota; class Gammaproteobacteria; order Burkholderiales; family Rhodocyclaceae; genus Azonexus. The sequence continues at coordinate 2,039 of DASUZG010000264.1, forward strand.
GCACGCCGGCACTGGTCCGCCGCGCCGCCGACAATTTCCGCATCCGCTACGCCAAGGTCCGCGAGCCGGGCGCCGATCCGGCCCACTACGCGGTCGACCACTCGGCCGGCCTGATCCTGCTCGGCCCGGACGGCCGCCTGCTGCGCCGGTTCGCCTACGCCACCCCGGTCGACACGCTGGCCGCCAGCATCGCCGAGTTACTCGACACGCGCTGACCGGCCGGCGACATTGCGCCGGCATAGTCCCTGAGGCAATATCTCGGGCCATGCGTCGCCTCGCCCCGCCCGTTTCCGTGCTTTCCGCCCGCCGCCTGCCGGCCGCCCGGGGCGCCCGATGAGCCAGATCACCCTCCGCCATCGCCTGCTGCTGCTGACGCTGCTGCCAAGCGCCCTGATCGCCATCGCCCTGGTCACCTACTTCACGCTGGCCGGCATGCGCACGCTCGAAGGCGAACTGCGCGCCAAGGGCCTGGCCACCGTCCGCTACCTGGCGCCGATCAGCGAATACGGCATCATCGCCGGCCAGATCGAGGGGCTCTACGGCCTGGCCCAGGCGACGGTCCAGGAATCCGGCGTCAAGGCGGCCATCGTGGTCAACCAGAAGGGCCGGGCGCTCGCCGTCAGCGGCCGCGTCTCGCTGGCCAGCGAAAACCTGCGCGCGACGCTGACCGAGCCGGCGCTGGTCGCCGAGACCGAGCAGTGGATAGCCTTCGGCGCCCCGGTCCGGCGCTCGATGAAGGATCTCGACGCGCTGTTCGAAGTGCCGGCGGCCACCATCGCGACAGCGCCGGAAACCATCGGCCACATCTTCGTCGAATTCGACAAGAGCGGGCTGATCGAGCGTCAGCGCGAACTGCTGCAGCGCGGCCTGACCATCGTGCTGCTCGGACTGCTGGTGCTGGCAGCGCTGGCCATCGCCATGGCCGACAACCT
>DASUZG010000265.1:0-7546 GCA_036376995.1 Azonexus sp.
CTGAACGACACCATCACCGTCGAGGCCGGCTGCACGCTGGCTGCCGTCCAGGAAGCGGCGCGCGCCGCCGGGCGGCTGTTCCCGCTGGCGCTGGCCTCCGAAGGCACCTGCCAGATCGGCGGCAACCTGTCGACCAACGCCGGCGGCGTCCAGGTGCTGCGCTACGGCAACACCCGCGAACTGACGCTCGGCCTCGAAGTGGTGCTGGCCGACGGCACGGTCTGGGACGGCCTGCGCGGCCTGCGCAAGGACAACACCGGCTACGACCTGAAGCAGCTGTTCATCGGTGCCGAAGGCACGCTCGGCATCATCACCGCAGCCGTGCTCAAGCTCTACGCGCTGCCGCCGGTGCAGACCACCTGCTGGCTCAACGTGGCGACGCCGGCCGCCGCCGTCGATCTGCTGCGTCGGGCCAAGGATGCCTTCGATGCGCAGCTCACCGCCTTCGAGCTGGTGTCCGACACGGCGCTCGGCCTCGTGCTGCAGCACATTCCCGGCAGCCGCCGGCCGGGGGCTGCCAGTCCGTGGTACGTGCTGGCCGAGTTCTCCGGGGCCGCGCCGGCGGCGGTCGAGACCTGGCTGGCGGCGCGTCTCGACGAGGGCAGCGTCGCCGACGGCACGGTCGCCCGCTCGGCGGCCCAGGCCAAGGAGCTGTGGGCCTTGCGCGAGAACATTTCGGAAGCGCAGAAAATCGAGGGCCTGAGCATCAAGCACGACATCGCCGTGCCGGTGTCGCGCATTCCCGAGTTCCTGGCGCTGGCCGACGCGGCGCTGGCCGCGGCCTTTCCCGGTATCCGCGTGGTCGCCTTCGGCCATGTCGGCGACGGCAACCTGCACTACAACCTGTCGCAGCCGGCGGCCGGCGACAACGCCGCGTTCATCGAGCGCCAGCCGGCGGTCAACCGCCTGGTGCACGACGCGGCGCACGCCCTGAACGGCTCGATCTCGGCCGAGCACGGCCTGGGGCAACTCAAGCGCGAGGAGATCCTGCGCTACAAGAGCGCGCCGGAAATGGCCCTGATGCGTACCCTCAAGCAGGCGCTCGATCCCCACGGCCTGATGAATCCCGGCAAGCTGCTGTAGACGGCGTCAGCGCGGTACCGCTGCCCGCGCCAGCGTATTCCAGAACTGCTCCAGCATCGCCAGCTGGCTCGGCGATTCGAGCGCCGGGTAGCTGGCGTACAGCGCGATCACCAGGCGGCGGTCGAAATCGATGTACAGGCTGCTGCCATGGGCGCCGAGCAGGGCCACCCGGTTTGGCTCGCCGCCGAGGTGGATGAAGCCGTAGCGCCGCTCGCTGCCGCGCGCAAGCCCGGTGATCTGGCCGCTGCGCAGGCCGGCCGAGGCGGTCAGGGTTTCGATGAACCAGCCGGGAATGCGGCTCCGGCTGCGGCTCGCACGGGCTTCGAGCAGCTGGTTGCCGAAGCGCGCGAAGTCGCGCAGCGACAGCGCCAGGCCGCCGGCCAGCTCGATGCCCTGGTCGTCGGTCAGCCACAGCACCGGGTGCTCCGGTTCCAGGCGCTCCAGCAACTGCTCGCAGAAAACCTGCGCCAGCGGCTGTTTGTAGCTCTCGGCCAGCAGCCAGGCCAGCAGATCGTCGTCCGGGCTGGCCGGCAGCGTGCCGCGCCGGCCTTCCTCGAAAGGAAAATCCCAGCGCCCGAAGGCGCTCAGCCAGGCGCGGACGTCGCTCTTCTCGGGGCCGCCCTTGACCCAGCCGGCGGCTTCGCGCCAGGTGGCCAGTTCGTCGGCATTCCAGCGCATCGCGTCGTCGCTGTTGAGCAGGCGTTGCACCGACAACCGGCGCAGGCCGCTGTGGTTGTACAGGCCGGGCAGGTAACGGACCAGCGCGCGGTCGCCGGCCAGCTTGCCCTGGGCCACGGCGATGGCCCCGAGCAGGTTGAGGATCGGCCGGTTGGCCTGCAGCAGCAGGCGCGACTCGTCGGCGCGCAGGCCGTTGCGGTAGCGTTCGGTGAGCAGGCGGCCGTTGTGCAGCACGACCACGCCGTCGGCGTAGAGCCGGCTGTCGAGCAGGAAGGCCAGCGACTGGGCGCTGCCGTCGAGCGGATCGTTGCCCTTTGTCTTGTCGAAATCGATGCTGCGCCCGGCGCTGCGCAGCGTCGGCGGCGGCGCAGCCGGAGCCAGGCGCAGGGCCGGCAGGAAGGTGTTGCCGGCGCCCAGCGTTCGCCGCAGGTGCTCGCCGGCCAGCCAGTTGCGGTGGTCGATCCAGCCGCCGAGCTGGCGATTGCCGCGGGGCTGCGCCTCGAACTGGCAGGCCGGAGCCGCGGCGGCCGAAGCCGCGAGCAGCAGGAGCAGCGAACAGGCGGACAGCCGGCGGATCATTTTCCGGTCTCCCGGTAGGGGTTCGGCGGGGCGCACAGCAGCCGGTCGCTGCATTCGCGCACGACGTCGTTGAGGTTGCCGTGGTGGCTGTGTCGGGCGCGCAGCCAGGCTGCATCGCCGCCGTCGGCGACGACCGGGTACAGCGCCGCCAGCCAGTGCGCGCAATCGAGTTCGCGGGCGTCGCCGGCCAGCGTGTCGAGCAGTTCGACGATGCTTTCGCCGAGCGGCCGGCAGCATTGCGCGACCGGGTCGGAAATCTGCGCCGCCATGCCGTAGCGGCAGGCCTGGAACTTGTTGAAGCGGGCGACGTGGGCCTGGCGCCCGGTGTGCAGGTCCGGCCGCGTGCGCAGCAGCCAGCGCGACAGCGCCTGGGCCAGCGCGGTCAGCGCGGCGGCCTGCTCGATCGACAGCGGCGTGTCGCAGACGCGGATCTCGACGGTGCCGTATTCCGGCTTCGGCCGCACGTCCCAGTACAGGTCCTTGATGCTGCTGGCGATGCCGCAGGCCTGCAGGAATTCGAAGTGGCGGACGAAATCGACCCAGCTGGCCAGCGGCGGGCACTGGCCGCTGAGCGGAAAGGCCGAGACGGCGTTGAGGCGGGCCGACTGGAACAGCGTGTCGACGCCGTCGACATAGGGCGAGGAGGCCGACAGCGCGATGAAGGCCGGCACATAGACGCCGAGCGCCTGGGTCAGCCAGATGGCGTCGTCGGCCGAAGTGACGCCGACATGGATGTGCTGGCCGAAGACGGTGAATTGCTTGGCCAGGTAACCGTAGCGCTGGTACAGCGCGTCGAAGCGCTCGCCGGGGCAGATGCGCCGCTCCGGCCAGCGGTGGAAGGGGTGGGTGCCGCCGCCACAGATGCCGAGGTTGTTGTGCCCGGCGTGGGCGCGCAGGGTGTCGCGCAGGCCGGCCAGGTCGCTGGCGATGCCGTTGACCGTGGCCTGCGGCTGGGTGCTGACCTCGATCATGCTTTCGGTGATTTCCAGCTTGATCTCGCCGAAGCGGCCATCGTAGTCGAGGCTGCCGAGCAGGTCGGTGGCGCCGCGGGTGAGGTTGAAGTCGCGCCGCGACACGAGCTGCAGTTCGAGTTCGACGCCGAGGCTCAGTGCCGCGCTGTGGGAAAACTCGCCGAGGGGTTTGGTCATGCGATACCTCCGTTGGCAGGCCGGTCGTCGGCGCATTCGCCGGAACGGTGCAGCGCCAGGCGGCACAGCGCCGGCCCGGTCAGTTCCATGATGGCGGCGGCGAACAGCGGCAGGGCCAGGCCCGACAGGCCGATTTCCGGATAGAGGCCGGCCAGCTCGTAGGCCATGAACACCGCGGTGGCCGACAGCGGCTGGATGCCGAGGCCGACCAGCAGCCGCTTGTTGCGCGGCAGGCTGCCGCCGGTCAGCGCCACGGCTGCCATCTTGGCGGTGGCGCGCACGGCCAGCAGGCCGAGCGCCTGCAGGCCGTTCATCCAGGTGAACGCGGCCCACGGCAGCGAGGCGCCTATGACGACGAACAGGATGATGGCCAGCAGCCAGTGGCCTTCCGGCAGCGCCGTGTAGCGCAGCGTCTGGTGCGGATCGCGGGCGGCCAGCACGGCGCCCATCAGGAACAGGGTCAGGAATACCGGCACCGCCAGCATGCGGGCGACGCCGACGGCGAGCAGGGCCGAGGCGACCAGCACGAAGACCTGGGCCAGCGAGCGTTTCGGCAGCAGGCCGGCGATCGTCAGCGCCAGCCGGGCAGCCAGCGCCGCGACCAGCAGCGCCCCGGCGCCGACCCACAGCGGATGGACGACGGCATTGAGCCAGTTCTTGCTCTGCTCGGCATGGACGATGCCGAGCACGATGGTGAAGGCGACGAAGGAGGCGGCGGCGGCGATCGCCGTGTGCAGGATGATGCGCTCGGTGACCTGGCCCTGGGCCTGGCCTTCCTCGATCGCCAGCAGCACCACGGCCGGCGCCGAGGCCATCGTCACGGCGGCGGTGGCGGCCGACCAGGCCGGCGACAGGCCGACCGTGTAGAAGGCGAACAGGAAGATCAGCAGGAAGGACAGGATGATGTCGGCCAGCGTGCTGCGCAGCAGTTCGCGGTTGCGCACGATCCAGCCGAGATCGAGGCGGCGGCCGACCTCCATCATCAGCAGGCCGAGCGCCGCATCGGCCACCGGCCGCACCTGGGCCAACGCCTCGATGCTGATCCAGCCGAGCAGCGATGGCCCGAAGATGGTGCCGGCCAGCACGTAGCCGATCACCTTCGGCCAGCCGGCGCGGGCGTGCAGCCATTCGCCGATCAGCAGGCCGACCACCAGCAGCAGGCTGAACAGCGCCAGCGGATCGATCTGCTCGGGGAAGGGCGGCAGGAAGTGCAGGCGGTCGAGCAGCCGCTCCCACATCGCCCGCGGCAGGCCGCCCAGCGCCTCAAGCATCGGCGCTGCTGCCCCGGCCATCCGTCATCAGTCCGGCTTCGCTCATGCGTTATTCCCTCTGCAGTGATTGCCCGTGGCGGCATCCGGACCGCCGGCCGCGGCCCGTGGTGGAATGGTGATGTCTTACCAGCGGCGGCCGCGGGCGGCGCCGAGGAATTCGTCGAGGATCGGTGTGCAGTCGAGCAGGGAAGGGCTGCCCGGCGGATGGAATTCCGGGTGCCACTGCAGGCCCAGCACGAACTGCCGACCTTCCAGTCGAATCGCTTCGATCAGCCCGTCGTCGACGCTGCGCGCCTCGACCTGCAGGCCGCGCCCCAAGGCGCGGATGGCCTGATGATGGATCGAGATGACGCCGCCCCCCGCCTGTTCCGGGTACAGCCTGCCCAGTCCCGAACCGCTTTCCCAGGCGATCCGGTGCGTATGGCGGTCATAGTCGGGATGGACATGGACCGCCGGTGTGTCGTATTGGGACTCGATATCCTGGTACAGGGTTCCGCCCAGCGCGACATTGATCAGCTGGTGGCCGCGGCAGATGCCGAGCACCGGCTTCTTGGCCTCCATGAACTCGTGCAGCAGTTCCATCTCGTAGGCGTCGCGCAGGCGGTCGCCGGCCCAGTCGGGGTGCGCCGGCTCCTCGCCGTAGGACTGCGGGCTGATGTCGGCGCCGCCCTGCAACACCAGGCCGTCGAGATACTGCGGATAGTCGGACAGGCGGATGCTGCTGCGATGGACGATGCCGTCGCCGCTGACCGAGGGAATCATGAACACCATCACCTCGCGCGACATCACCCAGTGCGCCACCGACTGCTCGAGGTACTGCAGCGATTTCGACTGGATGCCGGTGGCGCCCGGCTGCGGATGGTAGATACGGGCCGAGAGGCCGATGCGCAACGGACGTCTGCTCACGGTGCGGTTCCTCCATGCGTGGCGGCCGTCGCGGCAGGCGGCCGGGGAGCGAGGCGGCTGGCCTCGCCGAAGCCCTTGACGGCGGTCTGCGTGGCCAGCGGGCCGAACAGCTGCATCAGCAGCAGGGTCGCCAGCAGCATGCCGACCAGGTCGGGGTCCAGTTCTGAATATAGCACCTGGGTGTTGGCCAGCAGCACCAGACCGACGCTCGACATCGGCTGCAGCCCGACCGCCAGCAGCGCGCCGTCGCGCGGCGCCAGGCCGAGCTGGCGGGCGGCCAGCAGACTGCCCGCAAGCTGGCCGGCCAGGCGGGTGCCGGCGATCAGCAGGGCTTCCGCCCAGTAGTGGCGCAGGTGGGCGAGATCGAGGGCGGCGCCGGCGAGGACGAAGGTGACGACGAGGAACACGCGGGCGTCGCTGGCGATGCGGATGCCGATCACCCGCTGCCGGCGATCGAGGGCGCGGACCAGGAAGCCGAAGGCCAGCATCGGCAGGAAAACCGACAGGTCGAGGAAGAGGGCGGTGCCGACGCCGACCATGATGGTGCCGAGAATCAGCAGGTGATGGTGCTCCGGCTGGCGTTCCAGCTTGCCGGCGCCGGCCAGCACCAGGCCGGCACAGGCGGCGCCGAGCGCCAGCGACGCGACGATGCTGCCGAGCGCCCGGCCGCTGCGGGCCAGCGTGCCGCCGAGGTCGCCGGCATCGAGAAAGGGCATCAGCAGTGCGAGCAGCACGAAGGCGGCGCAGCCGTTGGCGGCGACCATCGTGTACAGCAGCCCGCTGCGCTCGCCGCGGGCGCCGACATCGCTGCAGGTGGCGATGGTGATCGCCGCCGAGGTGGCCAGGCACAGGGCCGTGGCGAACAGCGTGGCGCGCAGCGCAAAGCCGAACAGCAGGAACAGCGCCAGCAACAGCAGGGCGGGGACGAAGGCCACGGCACACCCGGCCAGCAGGCGGCGGCGGGCCTCGTCACGAGGCACCGACGGCACCAGGTAGCCGAGTTCGAAGAGGATCAGGCCGAGCGCCAGGTCGATGAACAGCTGCGCCGATTCGATGTGGAACGGGGTGATCCAGTTGAGGCCGCTCTGGCCGACCAGCAGGCCGAACAGCACGTAGCCGGTGGTTCGCGGCAGCGCCAGCAGGCGCCGCGAGACTTCGCCGGCGGCGAGGCCGCCGAGCAGGATCAGGCCGAACAGCTGGATCGAATTGACCATAAAAGGGGGGCGGCCCCCATCCTCGTCGAAAAAAACGGGCCGCCGAACAAAGGGGTTCGCTAGTTACATTGCAAAACAATATAATTTAGTCATCATCTTCGCGCAAGCGCGCCGCAGGAGCCCCGGTGTCCCACGATCCCGCCCAACCGTCTTCGCTGCTGGCCCTGGAAGTGCTGCAGCAGTTCCGCCTGATCTTCGGCTCATTACGCCAGTACTTCCGGCTGGTCGAGGAGCGCTGCGGCATGCCCGGCTCGCAGATGTGGGTGCTGCAGGAGGTCGAGCGCAGCCCCGGTCTCGGCATCGGCGAACTGGCCGGGCGCATGGGCATCCACCAGTCGACCTGCAGCCTGCTGGTGGACAAGCTGGTAGCCCAGGGCTGCCTGCTCAAGCAACGCGACGGCCGCGACCAGCGGCGGGTCGGCCTGGCGCTGGCGGCCAACGGCACGGCGGCGCTGGCGGCCTTGCCCGGCCCGGCCGAAGGCATTCTGCCGGCGGCGCTGGCGACGCTGCCGGATGTCGTGCTAAAAACATTGCATATCAATCTTGATGAATTGATCCGCCAGTTGCCCGGCCGCGACGATGCCGCGGCCGGCACGCCGCTGGCCGAGTTGCTGGCGCCTCCCGGCGGCGCGCGCGGCAGCGGCGATTAACGGTTCTCGAGCCAGCT
>DASUZG010000266.1:0-7357 GCA_036376995.1 Azonexus sp.
ACGCGGGCGCAGATCATCGAGAACCTGATCGGCGAGCAATACATGCACCGCGAAGGGCGCGAACTGATTCCGACGGCCAAGGCCTTCTCGCTGATGACGCTGCTGAACGGCCTCGGCATCAACGAACTAACCCAGCCGGAATTGACCGGCGACTGGGAATGGAAGCTCGGCCGCATCGAGAAGGGCGAGTTCACGCGTGCCGAATTCATGCGCGAAATCGCCGAAATGACCCGGCACATGGTCGAGCGCGCCAAGACCTTCGAAGCCGACACCATCCCCGGCGACTTCGGCGTGCTGACCGCCCGCTGCCCGAAATGCGGCGGCGAGATCCGTGAGACCTACAAGAAATTCCAGTGCGGCGGTTGCGACTATTCGCTGTGGAAAATCGTCGCCGGCCGTCAGTTCGAGCCGGCCGAGATCGACACCCTGATCAACGAAGGCCAGATCGGCCCGCTGACCGGCTTCCGCAACAAGATGGGCCGGACTTTCGCCGCCGCCATCAAGCTCAACGACAACAAGGAACCGGAATTCGACTTCGGCCAGGACAAGGCCGGCGACGATTCGGCCGAACCCGTCGATTTCTCCGGCCAGGATAGCCTGGGCCCCTGCCCGAAGTGCGCAGCCCCGGTGTACGAGCACGGCGCTTCCTACGTCTGCGAGAAATCGGTCGGCCCGGCGAAGTCCTGCGACTTCCGTTCCGGCAAGGTGATCCTGCAGCAACCGGTTGATGCCGCCCAGATGAAGAAGCTGCTGGCCGACGGCAAGACCGATCTGCTGAAGGAATTCGTTTCCAACCGCACCCGGCGCAAGTTCTCGGCCTACCTGGTGGTGGCTGCCGGCAAGGTCGGCTTCGAATTCGAGAAGAAGGCGCCAGCCGCCAAGAAACCGGCCGCCAAGAAGGCTGCGGAAGCCTGATCAGGCAGCGGCCATCGCGGGACGATGGCCTTGGCGTTTCACGTGAAACTTCAGCGCCGCGGCGTGGCGCCCGGTAGCGGACAGGACAGCACGGCCGCCCGCAGCACGTCGATGGCCTGCGGCCGCGGATAGGTCACCCGCCAGACCAGGCCGACCGTGCGCGACGGCTGTTGGCCGGCAAAGGGCAGCACGCGCACCAGCGGCTCGCGTTCGATGAGCGGATCGGCCGCGGTACTGGGCATCACTGCCACGCCGGCACCGCTGGCCACCATATAGCGGATGGTTTCCAGCGAACTGCCTTCCAGCGCATGCGCCTGCGCTTCCTGGCCATTCAGGCGCGGGCAGGATTCCAGCACCTGGTCGCGGAAGCAGTTGCCCTGACCGAGCAGCAGCAGGTTCTGGCCGTCCAGATCGTCGGCCGGAATATCCGGGCGGCCGACCCACGGATGGCGGGCCGGCACGACGACGCGGAACGGCTCGTCGTAGACCGGCTGGGCGACCAGTCCGGGCTCGGCGAACGGCAGCGCGATGACGATCACGTCGAGCTCGCCGGACTTCAGCGCCGGAATCAGGTTGGCCGTGAAGTCCTCCTTGAGGAACAGCGGCATCGCCGGCGCCTCGCGGCTCAGGGCCGGAATCAGCTGCGGCAGCAGGTAGGGCGCGATGGTGTAGATGATGCCGACGCGCAGCTGGCCGCTCATCGGGTCGCCTGTGGCTTCGGCGATTTCCTCGAGCTTGACCGCCTCCTCCAGCACGCGCCGCGCCTGGTCGACGATACGCTCGCCGAGCCCGGTGATGCGCACCTCGTTGGCGGTGCGCTCGAACAGCACCGAACCGATCTGCCCCTCGACCTTCTTGATCGCCACCGACAGCGTCGGCTGGCTGACATGGCAGGCCTCCGCCGCCCGCCCGAAATGACGCTCACGGGCCAAGGCCACGATGTAGCGCATTTCGGTCAGGGTCATCGGCCGACTCCCAGGCGGGCCAGATCGGCCGGCGTCAGCCAGCGCCACTGCCCGGGCGCCAGATCTTCCGGCAGGCCGAGCTCGCCGACCGCCTCGCGGTGCAGCGCCTCGACCCGGTTGCCGACCGCCGCCACCATGCGCTTGACCTGGTGATACTTGCCCTCGGTCAGCGTCAGGCGCAGGCGGTGGCTGTCGACTATCTCGGCGGCCGCCGCGGCGATCGGTTCCACCTCGTCGGCGAGCAGCACGCCGGCGCGCAGCTGGTCGAGCTGCCCGGCATCGAGCGGGTGCCTGGTGGTCGCCAGATAGACCTTGGGCACCTTGCGCTTGCCCGAGGACAGCTGGTGATTGAGCTGGCCGTCGTCGGTGACCAGCAGCAGGCCGGTGGTGTCCTCGTCGAGCCGGCCGATCGGCTGCACGCCGCGCTCGCGCAGCGGCACGGGCAGCAGTTCGAGCACCGAGGGATGGTGCTGCGGCTTGCGCGAGCATTCGTAGCCGGCCGGCTTGTGCAGCAGCACGGTGGCGAATTCGCAGTACGGCCAGACGGTGCCGTCGACCGAGAAGACCAGGCCGTCGGTGGCGAATTCGGCGAAGGGATCGGCGCAGACTTCGGCGCCGACGGCGACGCGCCCCTGGCGGATCAGGACGCGGCAACCCTTGCGCGTGCCGAAGCCGTGGCGGTGCAGGATTCGTTCAAGTTGCATGGCGCCGATGCTACCATCGCCCCATGCAATTCGAACATCTGATCGCCATCAACGACCCCGGCAACCCGCTGATCATGCCGCTCTCGCGCCAGCAGCTGTGGGCCGGGCTGCTGCAGCGGGTGGAAAACCCGCTGCCCTTCCTGCCCGGCCTGGAAGCCTGCACCATCCTCGAGCGCCATGCCGACCACCTGGTCCGCGAACTGGATTTCGGCGCCGCCCGCATCCGCGACCGGGTCACCCACGCCGACGCGCACTGGGTACGTTTCGACATCGAGCCGAACGACCAGCATGCCGGCGGCAGCCTGACCATCACCATCGAGGAACCGGAAGCCGGCCACCTGTTCCTGCGCTTTGCCTACGTCACCGGTTTCGCCGCGGCTCCCGGCTCCGAGGACCGCGCCTACGTCGAGTACATCAAGTCGGCCTACCAGCAATCGGACATCGACTGCGTGCGCATCATCCGCACCCTGGCCACCGGCGACACGCCGCAGTAAGACCGCGCCGGCCGGTGCTATCCTGAGCCGGTTTTCATCCGCAACGACAGACTCCGACCCGTGACCGTACTGCACCGCTTCGGCACCGGCACCTGGCTGCAGGTGCTGGCCATCGTCCTCGGCAGCTGGCTGCTGATCGCGCTGGCCGAACAGGTCGACCGCCGGCACAGCGAGCAGACGGCGCTGACCCAGACCGAGGCCCAGCTGCGGGCCGCGGCGCTGCGCCTGGAACGCCAGCTGAAAGGCATCCTGCAGATCAATTACGACTTCGCCGCCGCCCTGCCGGCCGATTTCGCCGTCGACGAGGCGCGCCTGCGCACGGTCGCCGAACAGTTGATCGCCGCCCACCCGCGAGTCATCAACCTGACGCTGTCGCGCCAGCTCGAAGTCGTCTTCGTCCATCCCTTCGCCGGCAACGAAGCGGTGCTCGGCATGAACTACGCCAACCGCCCGTACATCATGACCGGCGTCGAACGGGCGATGGCGCGGCGCGACACGGTGCTGACCGGGCCGATCAAGCTGGTCCAAAACAACCGGCCCGGCCTGGTCGGCCGCACGCCGATCTACTTCGCCGCGCCGGACGGTCAGCCGGAGCGCTTCAAGGGCGTCGTCTCCAGCGCCATCGACCTGGACGGCGTGCTGACCGATGCCGGCCTGCTCAACCCGGTGCCGCCGTTCGCGCTGGCCATCCGCGGCCGCGACGGCAGCGGCGCCCTGGGCGATCCCTTCTTCGGCGATCCGGCGCTGTTCCAGCAGCCCCATGTCGCGGTCGATGTCGACCTGCCCGGCGGCCAATGGCGCCTGGCCGCCGCCCCGCTGCCCGGCGTCGTCGGTGACGGCCTGCGCTCGTGGCTGATCCGCGGCATCGTCGCCCTGCCGGCGCTGCTGCTGGCGCTGCAGGTCCTGGCCCGGCGCCGTGGCGCCAGCCAGCCCGAGGTCCTGCCGGCCAGCCGGCCGGTGCGCGGCAAGATCGGCCTGCGCAGCTTCCTGCTCGGGGCGCTGATGCTGGTCCTGCTGCCAATCGTCGCCATCAGCGGCTGGGTCTCCTACCTCAACGCCCGGCAGGCAACGGAGCAGTTCGCCGAACGCAGCGCCGCCGCCCTCGGCGACCGCATCCACGACCGGGTCGCCGCCTTCTTCGACGTGCCCCGGCGGATCGTCGCCTTCAACGTCGAACAGGCCCGGGCCGGCCTGCTCGACGACAGGAACCGCGAACAGATGATGCGCGGCTTTCTCTTGCAGATCCGCCAGCAGCCGCTGCTGACCTTCATCTCGGTCGGCCTTGCCGACGGCGAATACTACGCCGGCAGCCGCCCGCCGCTCGGCCCCGACAAGGGCCTGCGCCTGCTGCACGCGCGCATCGCCGACCAGCGGCTGATGCACATCTACCGCGTCGACGACGCCGCCCGCCGGACCACGCTGGTCGAGCCGGCCAGCAGCCCGTTCGACGCCCGTACCCGGCCGTGGTTCGCCGCCGCCCGCGAGGCCGGCCGGATGGCCTGGTATCCGGCCTACCGCTACGCCATCAACGACGCCCACGGCGCCTACGACAGCATGGGCATCGGCATGTCGGCGCCGTTGTACGACGCGGCCGGCCAGTTCATCGGCGTCACCGCCGCCGACGTCGCGCTGGCGCAACTGTCCACCCTGCTCCGCGAACTGAGCGAGGAGGCCGGCGCCGTCACCTTCCTGGCCGATCCCGACGGCCGCCTGCTGGCCAGTTCATCGCCGCACCCGCTGTACCGCGAGCACGACGGCAAGACCCAGCGCATCGACCTTGCCGGCAGTGCCGACCCGCTGCTCCGCGCCGCCGGCGCCGCGCTGTCGGCGGCCGGGCAGCCCGAGGGCAAGGCCGCGCTCAGCGCCGACGGCGAACACTACCGGGTCGACTGGCGCACCCATCCGCTGGAACAGGGGCCGCCGCTGCGCATCGGCGTGATCCTGCCGCAGCGCCATTTCGACAGCCTGGCCAGCAGCATGCTCAAGAACGTGCTCTACCTCGGCCTGATGGTCGCCATCTTCAGCCTGTTCATCGGCCTGCTCGCCACCGACTGGGTGTCGCGCCCGCTGATCCGGCTGTCGCGCGCCGCCAGCCGGATGGCCGCCGGCGACTGGCAGCTCGGTGCGCCGGAGCGGACGCCGGTGCATGAAGTGACGACCCTGTTCGCCGCCCTCAACGACATGGCGCAGCAGCTGCAGCACCATACCGGCAGCCTCGAACGCCAGGCGGCCGACCTGCGTAGCGGCAACGAGAGGCTGCAGGCCGAAGTCGGCGAACGGGCGAAGTCGGAAAGCCGCATCCAGGCGCTCAACGTCGAACTCGAAATCGCCAACCAGACGCTGTTGCTGGCCAAGGAGGCAGCGGAATCGGCGAACAAGGCCAAGTCGGCCTTCCTGGCCAACATGAGCCACGAGTTGCGCACGCCGATGCACGGCATCATGGGCATGATCTCGCTGGTCCGCGGCCGGGTCGCCGACGCCAAGCTGCAAGGCCAGCTCGACAAGGCGATGGAGGCGGCCAACCGGCTGCTGCTGATTCTCAACGACATCCTCGACATCTCGAAAATCGAGGCCGACCGGCTGACCCTGGAGCACAGCGAATTCCGCCTGGGCACGGTGCTCGACAACGTGCTCGGCCTGCTCGGCCCGAAAGCCGCGCAAAAACACCTGCAGCTGCGGCTCGATCCGCTGCCGGCAGCGCTCGACGGCAGCTTCAGCGGCGACGCACTGCGCCTCGGGCAGATCCTGATCAACCTGGCCGGCAATGCCGTCAAGTTCACCGAGCACGGCGAAATCGGTATCGGCGTCGCCCTTCTCGACGACAGCGCCGAGGCGGTGCAGTTGCGCTTCACCGTCCGCGACAACGGCATTGGCATCGCCGCCGAGCACCAGGAGCGGCTGTTCGATGCCTTCGAGCAGGCCGACAGCTCGATGACCCGCAAGTACGGCGGCACCGGCCTGGGCCTGGCGATCAGCAAGAAGCTGGTGCAGATGATGGCGGGCGAGATCGGCGTCGACAGCCAGCCGGGCCGGGGCAGCACCTTCTGGTTCACGGTCCGCCTCGGCAAGACCCGCGCCGTCGCCGACACCCCAGCCACCGCGGCCGTCGCCGGCGACAGCGCCGAGGCCCGGCTGCGCCAGCGCCACGCCGGCACCCGCATCCTGCTGGCCGAAGACGAACCGATCAACCAGGAAGTCACCCAGGGCCTGCTCGAGGAAGTCGGCATCGCCGTCGATCTGGCCAGCGACGGCGCCCGCGCCGTCAGCCTGGCGCAGGCCCAGCGCTACGCGCTGATCCTGATGGACATGCAGATGCCGCTGCTGAACGGCATCGAGGCGACGCAGGCGATCCGCGCCGACGGCGCCAGCCGCGCCACGCCGATCCTGGCGATGACCGCCAACGCCTTCCCGGAAGACCGCCAGCGCTGCCTGGCGGCCGGTATGGACGACCACATCGGCAAGCCGGTGATCCCCGAACAGCTGTTCGCCTGCCTGCTGCACTGGCTGGACCAGCCGCGCCGCTGAGGCGAAAAAAAGCCGAAGGCGGCAGCCTTCGGCTCTGGCGGGCGGGACCGGCAGCCCGGCCGGCGCTTACTCGACGCCCTGGCTGGCCAGGTAGTCCTCGTAGCCGCCGAGGTAGTCGACGATCTTGCCGTCGCCCTTGACCTCGAGCACGCGGGTGGCCAGCGAGGAGACGAACTCGCGGTCGTGCGAGACGAAGACCAGCGTGCCGGGGAATTTTTCCAGGCCGCTGTTGAGCGCTTCGATCGATTCCATGTCCAGGTGGTTGGTCGGTTCGTCGAGCACCAGCACGTTCGGCTTTTGCAGCATCAGCTTGCCGAACAGCATGCGCCCCTGCTCGCCGCCGGAAATGACGTTGACCGGCTTCTTCTGCTCGTCGCCGGAGAACAGCAGGCGGCCCAGCGTGCCGCGCACCAGCGTCTCCAGATCGCCGCCCTCATCGATCGAGGCGCGGGCGTAGCCGACGATCCACTCGGTCAGGCTCTGGGTGCCGGCGAACTCGGCGCTGTGGTCCTGCGCGTAATAGCCGGGCGTGGCCTTCTCGGCCCACTTCAGCGTGCCGTACTGCGGCTGCAGCTGGCCCATCAGCAGCTTCAGGAAGGTCGTCTTGCCGACGCCGTTCTCGCCGATGACGGCGATCTTCTCGCCGCCGTTGATGGTCAGCGACAGGTTGTCGAAGATCTTGCGCTCGCCGCCTTCGTAGGCGAAGGTCAGGTTCTCGATCTCGACCGCCTGGCGGTGCAGCTTCTGCTTGTCG
>DASUZG010000267.1:0-9046 GCA_036376995.1 Azonexus sp.
AAGGATTGCCGGCATCGCTTCGCGCGGCGACTCGGGCATGGCGTCGCGACTGCGGTAGTAGTCTTCCAGCCCGTTGTCGACGATCGAGCGGGCCACCGCCTGACAACCGTAACAGCACATGGTGCGGGTCTGCCCGCCGATCTCGACCGGCAGATCGACATCATCCGGCACCGGCAGGCCGCAGTGATAACAAGAACAATCAGACATGCAATAAAAAAAGGCACCGAAGTGCCTTTTTGGTCAAGGGTGAAACCCGAGTATAGATTATTTGGTGCCCATCCGGATGGCACCGTCGAGGCGGATGACTTCGCCGTTGAGGTAGGCATTTTCGGCGATATGCCGGACCAGTGCGGCGAATTCGCCCGGTTTGCCCATGCGCGTCGGGAACGGCACCATCTTGTTCAGCGACTCCTGCACCTCGGCCGGCATGCCGAGCAGCATCGGCGTTTCCATGATGCCCGGGGCGACGGTCACGCAGCGGATGCCGCTGCGTGCCAGTTCGCGCGCCACCGGCAAGGTCAGGGCGACGATACCGCCCTTCGAAGCGGCGTAGGCGGCCTGGCCAAGCTGGCCTTCGAAGGCGGCGACGGAGGCGGTATTGACGATCACGCCGCGCTCGCCGCCGGCATCCGGCTCGCCCTTGAGCATCGCATCGACGGCCAGGCGGATCATGTTGAAGGTGCCGACCAGGTTGATGTTGATGACCTTGGTGAAACTATCCAGGCGGTGCGGGCCTTCGCGGCCGGCCACCTTTTCCGCCGGGGCGATGCCGGCGCAATTGACCAGGCCGTGCAGGCCGCCGAAGCGGGCGACGGCGGTCTGCACCGCGGCGCTCGCCGAGGCCTCGCTGACCACGTCGGTCTCGACGAACAGCGCCGCCTCACCCAGTTCGCCGGCCAGCTTTTCGCCCGCCTCGCGGTTGAGATCGGCCAGCACCACCTTCGCCCCGCCCTCGACCAGGATCCGCGCCGTGGCGGCGCCCAGACCGGAACCGGCGCCGGTCACCAGAAACACTTTATTGTTGATCTGCATGTCTGCTCTCCATGAATATGCCGGGCATCGCGGCGCCGGCCACTTTCCAGACGGTACCGTATGGAACAGGACAGGATATTACCCGCGGATGCGCAAAAGCAAAACCGCGCCGTGCGATCCGGGAAAGGTCCCATTCGGAACATGGTCTTTATCGCATTCAGCAACTAGACTGAACTTACATCCGTCATTACCCAGGGAGTTCGCCATGTCCGCTTTCGATTCCCCCGTCGCGCGCTGCGACGCTGTCCATGAAATGGTCCTGACTGACGAGACGCAGGCCGAATGTGCCCGCGAACACGCCTGCCCGCCGGGGCGCGTGTGTCCGTTGTGCGGTTATTTCACCGAGCCGGCAGAACGTGCCGCCCAGGCAGCGCCAACATCCGCCCCAGCCTGAGGTCAGGCAACGCGACCGGCAGCTACTGCAGAATCCGCCGGCGCAAATGCAAAGGGCCCGCACCGTATGGTGCGGGCCCTTCCTTATTCTGGTGCCGGAGATAGGAGTCGAACCTACGACCTTCGCATTACGAATGCGCTGCTCTACCAACTGAGCTACACCGGCACTGGCCGGCACTTTCCGGGGTTCGCTGAAGCGGACTTTCCGGCCAGTGGCTGCGGCACAGCGTAGAATTATAGCTTTTTCGTCGCCGCCGAGGCAACGCCTACAAACGATGAACCTGCTGCGCGCCCTGGCCACGGTCAGCGGAATGACCCTGCTCTCGCGAATTCTCGGCTTCGTCCGCGATTTCGTGATCGCCCGGATTTTCGGTGCCGGGCTGGCCACCGACGCCTTTTTCGTCGCCTTCAAGCTGCCCAACCTGCTGCGCCGGATGTTTGCCGAAGGCGCCTTTTCCCAGGCGTTCGTGCCGATCCTGGGCGAATATCGCAACAAGTGCAGCCCGGAAGACACCCGCACGCTGGTCGACCATGTCGCCACCGTGCTGTCGCTGGCGCTGTTCGTCGTCACTGCCGTCGGCATCGCCGCGGCGCCGCTGCTGGTCTGGATCTCGGCGCCCGGCTTCAGCAGCGATGCCGGCAAGTTCGAACTGACGGTCGAGCTGACCCGCATCACCTTCCCCTACATCCTGTTCATGTCGCTGGTCGCGCTGTCCGGCGGCATCCTCAATACCTGGAGCCGCTTCGCCCTGCCGGCCTTCACGCCGGTGCTGCTCAATCTGGCCTTCATCGGCATGGCGCTCTTTGCCGCGCCCTATTTCGATCCGCCGGTGCTGGCCCTGGGCTGGGCGGTGTTCCTCGGCGGCCTGCTGCAACTGGCGATCCAACTGCCGGCCCTGCGCCGGATCGCCATGCTGCCGCGGCCGACGCTGAACTGGCGCGCCGCCTGGGCCGATCCCGGCGTGCGCCGCATCATCACGCTGATGGGTCCGGCGCTGATCGGCGTCTCGGTGTCGCAGATCAGCCTCCTGATCAACACCGTCTTCGCATCCTTCCTGGGCACCGGCAGCGTCTCCTGGCTGTACTACGCCGACCGCCTGATGGAGTTTCCTTCCGGCCTGCTCGGCGCGGCGCTCGGCACCATCCTGCTGCCGTCGCTTTCGCGCTGCCACGCCAGCGGCAATTTGGCCGAGTACTCGAAATTGCTCGACTGGGGCCTGCGCCTGACCCTGCTGCTCGCCACGCCGGCCGCCGTCGCCCTGGCCCTGCTGGCGGTGCCGCTGATCGCCACGCTGTTCCATCACGGCGCCTTCACTGCCGAGGACGTGTTCCGCACCCGCGAGGCGCTGGTCGCCTACGCCGTCGGCCTGACCGGCCTGATCCTGGTCAAGGTGCTGGCCCCCGGCTTCTACGCCCGGCAGAACGTGCGCACGCCCGTGCGCATCGCGCTCGTCTCGCTGGTCGCCACGCAGCTGATGAACGCCATCTTCATCTTCACGCTGAACCTCGCCCACGCCGGGCTGGCGCTGTCGATCGGCCTGGCCGCCTGCCTCAACGCCGCGCTGCTGTACCACGGCCTGCGCCGCCACGACATCTACACGCCGCAACCGGGCTGGCTGCCGTTTGCCGCCAAGCTGGCTCTGGCGATGGCGGTGATGGCCGCCAGCCTGTGGTTCGGCATGGGTAGTGAGAATGGCTGGTTGCAAAAGGACACACTCGGCCGGACAATCCATCTCTCATGGCTGGTTCCGCTCGGCGCAACCGCCTATTTCGCGACACTTTGGCTGCTCGGCTTCCGTCTGCGCGACTTCAAGCGGCGGGCCGTCCACTGACAGGAGAGGCTCCGATGCACCTGACCAGCACCAGCTTTGCCGACGGCGAACGGATTCCCGGCGAACTCGCCTTCTGCAACCCGGATCCCGCCCGCCACGTCTGCCTCGGCAAGAATCTCAATCCGCAGCTCGCCTGGCGCGACGCGCCGGCCGGCACGCGCTCCTTCGCCATCATCTGCCACGACCCCGACGTGCCGAGCAAGGGCAACGACGTGAACCAGGAAGGGCGCACGGTGCCAGCCGCGCTGCCGCGCATCGATTTCTTCCACTGGGTGCTGGTCGACCTGCCGGCCTCGCTCACGACGATCCAGGCCGGCGAGTTCAGCCACGCCGTCACGGCGCGCGGCAAACCCGGGCCGCAGGCCGCGCACGGCAGCCGCCAGGGAGTGAACAACTACACCGACTGGTTTGCCGGCGACAACGACATGCGCGGCGACTACTACGGCTACGACGGCCCCTGCCCGCCGTGGAACGACGAGATCGTGCATCACTACGTCTTCACCGTGTATGCCCTCGACGTCGAGCGCCTACCGCTCGAAGGCCGCTTCGGCGGCCCCGAGGTGCGCGCCGCGCTGCAGGGCCACGTCCTGGCGCAGGCCAGCCTGACCGGCATCTACACGCTGAATCCGGCACTGTCCGGCTGACGCCGGCGGCGCGCCCGACGGCCATGCGCCTCCCGCATGGCCTTTTTTTCGCCGCGCGTCAGGCCGCCAGCGGCAGTTCGATGCTGACCACCAGGCCGCCCGCGGTGCCCCGGGCCGCCCCAATGCTGCCGCCCATCGCGGCGATGGCCCGTTGCGCGATGGCCAGGCCGAGACCGTGACCGCCCCCCGCCGCGCCTTCACCGCGGACGAAGGGTTGGAAGATGGCCGCCAGCTGATCGTCCGGCACGCCCGGCCCCTGATCGGCGATGCGCACCACCAGGCGGCCACCCGTGCGCTGCCCGGCCGCGATGCTGACCGTGCCCCTCTCGGGTGAGTGGCGCAGCGCATTGCGCACGACATTCTCGATGGCCCGCTGCAGCAATTCGCCATTGGCCCGCACCACGGCCGGCGGGCCGGGATCGAAGGCGATCTGCAGGCCGCGGGCGGCGCCTTCGAAGCGGGCATCCATGACGATGTCGGCAAGCAGTTCGCCGACCTCCACCGCTTCCTGCGGCAACGCCGCTCCGGCACCCAGACGGGACAGGGTCAGCAATTCGCCGACCAGGCGGTCCATCCGCTCGCCCTCGCGCTCGATGCGCTGCAGCGAATCCGCCAGCCGCGCCGGCTGCTGCCGGGCCAGGCCGATCGCTGCCTGCAGCCGCGCCAGCGGCGAGCGCATCTCGTGCGAAACGTCGTGCAGCAGGCGCTGCTGGCCTTCGACCAGGCCCTGCAGACGCTCGCTCATGCGGTCGAAATCACGGCCGAGGTCGGCCAGCTCGTCGCGCCGCCCGCCCATCGCCGGCGCCACGCGCACCGCCAACTGGCCGGCGGCGGCGGTCTCGAAGGCCGCGCGCAGCTGGCGGATCGGCTTGGCGAAATACCAGGCCAGCCCGGCCGCGCAGAGCAGGCTGGCGACCAGGCCGACGGCCATCGGCAGCAGCGGCAGCGGCCGGCCGTGATGGCGCCCGCCAGGCGGCGGCAGGGGCGCTCCGGGCGCCGGCGGCACTACGCCGACAGCCGGCGGCGGTCCGGCCGGCGGCAGCGGCGCGGCGTGGCCGGCCCATTGCTGGCGCTCGACCCAGAACAGCGCACCGGTGGCGAACACGGCGGCCAGCTGGGCCAGCCAGATGAACAGGAAGAACTTCCAGAACAGGCGGCCCACGTCACTCCCGGATCAGCTGGTAGCCCTGGCGATACACCGTCTGGATGCACGAGCGGCCGTCAGCCAGCGTGCCGAGCTTGTGGCGGATACTCGACAGATGCACGTCGATGCTCCGGTCGTAGCGCGCCAGCGGCCGGCCCAGCGCCTGCTCCGACAGCTCGCTCTTGGCCACCGGGCGGCCGGCGTGGCGGGCCAGGATTTCGAGCAGATTGAATTCGGTGCTGGTCAGTTCGACCACGCCCCCGTCCCACTCGACCCGCCGCAGTTCCGGGCGGATGCGCAGCGCGCCGACAACCAGCGGGGCGCTGGCGGCATCGATGGCCTGGGCCGTCCGGCGCAGGATGGCGCGCAGGCGGGCAGCCAGTTCGCGCGGCTGGCAGGGCTTGGGCACGTAGTCGTCGGCGCCGAGTTCGAGGCCGACGATGCGGTCGAGATCGTCGCCCTTGGCGGTCAGCATCAGCACCGGCAGCGCACTCGCCGCGCGGATGCGGCGCAGCACCTCGATACCGGACAGCTTCGGCATCATCACGTCGAGCACGACGATGGCGAAGTCGCCGGACAGCGCCGCCTCCAGGCCGCTTTCACCGTCATGCCGGGTACTCACCAGAAAACCATCCTGGGCCAGGTAGTCGCCGAGCATCTCGGCCAGTTCCAGATCGTCGTCGACCAGCAGCACGGCGGTCATTTATTCATTCCAATCAGATACTTCGCACGCCACATGATAGCCAGTGACGGCCCGGCGGAGCAGTGGATTTACAGATTTTTACCGAAACGGCAATCCTTGCCGGGGCGAAGAAATTGCCGCCCGCCGGCGCGGAAACATCGCAAATAGCGGCGATTTCCGGCGATGCCTGCGTTTTCGCCGATTTTCCTTAACAAAGCTTTACTCCCCTTAACCCAAAGCACCGTCAATCAGACCCATTTCAGGCCGACAACTTGCACAGGGAAAGCCACCCGGCGCGCCCGGGCATCGTTCAACTTCACGCAAGGAGCACATCATGCTGAGCGGCATCAACCAGACTTCCCAGATGGCCAGTCTGCTGTTTTCGAAACTCGACAGCAAGAACCAGGGCTATATCGAGAAAAGCGACCTCGCCTCGGCCTTCAGCCAGCTGGTCAACAGCAGCGACAGCGACAGCAGCAGCGTCGACAGCGTCTTCGCCACCCTCGACAGCGACAGCGACGGCAAGGTCACCGAAAGCGAGCTGTCCACCGTCCTCAGCCAGTTGCAGGAGCAGCTCGACGGGGAATTCAACCGGATGCGCATGCACGGCGGCCCGCAGGGCATGGGCGGCATGCCGCCCCCGCCGCCCCCGGCCGACGATGCCGGCTTCACCGAGGACGAACTGACGGCGCAACTGGAAGAACTCGACGGCAGCGACAGCGCCCGCAGCGAGCTGCTGAGCAAGATCGTCGACAACTTCGCGGCGGCCGACAGCGATGGCGACGGCAAGGTCAGCTTCCAGGAAGCGATGGCCTACGACCAGTCGAGCCAGAGCAGCACAAGCAGCACAAGCAGCACAAGCAGCACGAGCAGCGACACCAGTAGCAGCAGTGCGGCCGGCAGCAGCGAGGCGCAGGTGATGCGCAAGATCCTGGAACTGATGCACGCCTACGGCAGCCAGAGCGCAGAGAGCGGCACGCTGGCGACACTGCTGTCCACCTCGGCCTGAGCGCCCTACCCGGCCGGCCGCGCCGGCTGGCCGGAATTGCATGCTCGCCGTCCGCCCGGACAATGGCCGGGCCGGCGCCGCCGGCCTAGGATGCCGCCTACGGATAAACAGGAGGAAACAGCATGCCGGCCTTTCAGGACTACTACCCCGAGAACGTCGCCCATTGCTACGGCTGCGGCCGGCTCAATGGCCACGGCCACCAGATCAAGACCGACTGGGACGGCGACGAGAGCGTCACCCACTTCCAGCCCAAGCCCGAGCACACCGCCATTCCCGGCTTCGTCTACGGCGGCCTCTTGGCCTCGCTGATCGACTGCCACTGCACCGGCACCGCGGCGGCCGCCATGTACCGCGCCGAAGGCCGGGCGATGGACAGCCTGCCGGCCTTCCGCTTCGTTACCGGTTCGCTGCAGGTCAGCTATCTGAAGCCGACGCCGCTCGGCCCCGAGCTGGAAATCCGCGGCCGGGTCAAGGAAATCAAGGGGCGCAAGGTAGTCGTCGAAGCCACCGTCTACGCCGAGGGCGTGGCCACCGCGCGCGGCGAAGTGGTGGCGCTGCAGATGCCGGAGAGCTTTACCGCCTGAGCCCGGCCGGCTTTTCGCCGCCTGCCGTGAAGGAATTCGCGGCGCCGGGCAAAGTCTGCTTCCCCGCCGCAAGGCGCCTGCCTAAGCTGGACAGGCAAGGAGGACAGCATGTACGCCCGCACCGACCCACCCGCCCCCAGCAGCTTTTTCGCCGACTGGCTGACGCACGGGGCCAGCATCGCCGCCTACGCCGCCTGGAGCGCCGCCAGCGATGGCGAACGGATGCCGGCGATGGCCCATGCCGGCACGGTCGCCGTGGCCGAAAGCCGGTTCCCGGTGTGGCGCGCCATCGAAGGCGAAGGCGGCGAACCCGCGCCGGAAGGCAAGTTCGTCTGCTACTGCGACCTGCCGGCCGAACTGGCCGCCGGCCTGCGCGAACAGCAGGTGCTGGCCGGCAAGCCGTTTGCCGGTGCCGCCTATCTCGAGGATTTCCAGCTGTTCATCGAACTGCGCCAGCGCCGCCGGTGAGCGGCCTTATTTGGCCAGGCTGCGCATCGCCCGTTCCAGTCCTTCGGGCGACAGCGGGAACATCCGCTCGCCGAGCAGTTCGCGGATCATCCGGATCGACGGCGTAAAGCCCCAGTGTTCTTCGGGCAGCGGATTGAGCCACACGGCCCGCGGCCAGGCGTGAAGCAGGCGCTGCAGCCAAACGGCGCCGGCTTCCTCGTTCCAGTGTTCGACGCTGCCGCCGGGATGGGCGACCTCGTAGGGGCTCATGCTGGCATCGCCGACCAGCACCAGCTGGTAATCCGGCCCGTAGGTGTGGAGCACGTCCCAGGTGGCCAGGCGCTCGCCGTGGCGGCGGCAGTTGTCCTTCCACACCCCTTCGTAAACGCAGTTGTGGAAGTAGAAATGCTCGAGGTGCTTGAATTCCGAGCGGGCCGCCGAAAAGAGTTCCTCGCAGGCCTGGATGTGATCGTCCATCGAGCCGCCGACATCGAGAAAGAGCAGCACCTTGACCGCGTTGTGCCGCTCCGGGCGCAGCTGCAGGTCGAGCCAGCCGCCGTTGCGGGCCGTGCCGGCGATGGTGCCGTCGAGATCGAGCTCGGTCGCCGCCCCCTGGCGGGCGAAGCGGCGCAGCCGGCGCAAGGCGACCTTGATGTTGCGCACGCCGAGTTCGACCGTGTCGTCGAGATTCCTGAATTCGCGCTGCTCCCAGACCTTGACCGCGGTGCGGTTGCCGACCGACTCGCCGCCGATGCGGATGCCTTCCGGGTGGTAGCCGCCATGGCCGTAGGGCGACGTGCCGGCGGTGCCGATCCACTTGCTGCCGCCTGAATGGCGCTCCTTCTGCTCGGACAGGCGCCGCTTGAACTCGTCGAACAGCTTCTCGTAGCCGAGCTTCTGCAGTTTGAGGCGATCTTCTTCCGACAAATGGCGGCGCGCCGCCAGCTCCAGCCACTCCTCGGGAATCAGCGCCTCGAATCCGGGCAAGGCTTCGATGCCCTTGAAATACTCGCCGAAGGCGCGGTCGAAACGGTCGTAATGCGCCTCGTCCTTGACCAGGATGGTGCGTGAAAGGAGATAGAAGTCGTCCAGGCTGGCGCTGACCAGCCGGGCCTGCAGGGCTTCCAGCAGCGCCAGCAGCTCGTTGGTCGACACCGGCAGCTGCCGGGCCTTCAGGTGCAGGAAGAAATCAACGAGCATCTACGACTTGCGCCGGGCCATGAAGGCCAGGCGCTCGAACAGATGCACGTCCTGCTCGTTCTTCAGCAGCGCGCCGTGC
>DASUZG010000268.1:0-4367 GCA_036376995.1 Azonexus sp.
ACGACTTCGGCCGGCAGCTTCGGGCCGGGGGCGACCTTGCCCCAGTCGAGCGTCTCCAGGTAGTCGCGCACGTACTGCTTGTCGTAGGACGGCGGGTTGCTGCCTTCCTGGTACTGGTCGGCCGGCCAGAAGCGCGAGGAATCGGGGGTCAGGGCCTCGTCGATCAGGTGCAGCGTGCCGGCGGCATCGATGCCGAACTCGAACTTGGTGTCGGCGATGATGATGCCGCGCGTCGCGGCGTAGTCGGAAGCTTCCTGGTACAGGCGGATGGCGGCGTCGCGGGCTTCGGCGCAGAGCTGGGCGCCAGTCTTGCCGGTACCCTTCAGCAGGTCGTTCAGCGTCGCGTCGCAATTGGCGGCGGCCTGGGCGAAGGAGACGTTCTCGTCATGGTCGCCGACTTCGGCCTTGGTTGCCGGGGTGAAGATCGGCTGCGGCAGCTTCTGCGCCATTTTGAGGCCGGCCGGCAGCGCGATGCCGCAGATGGCGCCGGTCTGCTGGTAGTCCTTCCAGCCCGAGCCGATCACGTAGCCGCGCACCACCGCCTCGATCGGCAGCGGCTTCAGGCGCTTCACCACGACGGCACGGCCGCGCACCTGCTCGCGTTCGTTGTCGGCGACCACCGATTCCGGATCGATGCCGGTCAGCTGGTTGGGCACGATGTGGCCGAGCTTGTCGAACCAGAAGTTGGCGACGGCCTGCAGTACCGCACCCTTCTTCGGGATCGGGTCGGGCAGGATGACGTCGAAGGCCGACAGGCGGTCGGTGGTGACGATCAGCAGCTTGTCGGCGTCGATCGCGTAGATGTCGCGGACCTTGCCCTTGGACAGGAGCGGCAGGCTGGTGATGGAGGATTCGAAGAGCGGAGCGGTCACGGTCGTGGTCCCGAGGGCAAAACCGTGATTATAAATGAGTCTCCCCTCGCTAAAGCCAGGGGTTTCCTCGCCACAGGTTTGGGGCGCCTGCGGCGCCAGATAGGCTCGTCTTGCGCACTTCGCCATGAATGGCGAGGTGTGCGCTCGACCCGTGGTCAGTGTGCGGCGCCTTCCTCGGCCGCCAGTTTTTTCCGCATGCGCCGGGTGCCCCAGGCGACGACGCCGGCGATCACCGGGATCGAAATGGCGGTGATCAGGTCGGTGTTGAGGTGGTGCAGTTCCTTGCTGCCCTTGGCCAGGTACTGCACCAGCTGCGAGCCGTAGTAGGTGAGCACCACCACCGACAGGCCCTCGACCGT
Organism: Azonexus sp.; assembly: GCA_036376995.1. GTDB lineage: Bacteria > Pseudomonadota > Gammaproteobacteria > Burkholderiales > Rhodocyclaceae > Azonexus. Next base: position 1,232 of record DASUZG010000268.1, read on the forward strand.
TTCCTGCAGGCGCAGCTGCAGCTTGGCGCGGCTGTTCATCTGCCCCAGCAGTTCCTGGTTCTGGCGCTCCAGCTCGATGTCGACGCGGGTGCGCAGCAGTTGGCTGTTGCGCGCGACGCGGGCGGACAGTTCTTCCTGGCGGCGGCTGATCGCCTCGCAGGTGTTCATTGCCGGCAGCAGCCGGCGCTGCATGAATTCGTAGAAGGTCGGCAGGCCGGAGATGCGTGTCTCGCGCAGTTCCTCGATACGCTGCATGACCAGGCCGTGGTAGGCGGCTGCGGCGCCGAAGCGGAAGGTGGTGCGCGCCACCGAATGCTCGACCTCGGCGGCCAGCGCCGACAGCGAGGACAGCACGCTGCGCTCGTCGTCGGCGGTGCGCGCCTGGCCGATGCGGTCCATCAGCTCGGCCAGTTGCTTCTCGCCGGTGTACAGCCACTTGCCCACTTCCTTGGCCACCGGCAGGCCGAGCAGGGCCATCATCCGGTAGGTCTCGATTTCGCACAGGCGCTGCACGGTGCGCCCGGTCTGGCGCTGGGTCATGGCGGCGTTGAGCACCAGGAAGCGCGAGAAACCGTTGTCGATCTTGAAGTCGGTGAAAATCCACGCCGCCTCGTCGGCCACCTTGGAGGCCACCATCGTCCGGCCGTTCGGCGTCAGGTTGGCGAGCACCGATTCCGGGCTGATCTCGGCGGTGGACCGCAGTTCGACGTGCGTTGCCACCATCAGCTGGCCGGGAATGCCGGCGAACCAGTCGGGATGCACCGCGTCGAAGGCGGTGGCATCCGGGTCCAGCGTCTCGCCGCCGACCAGTTCCTTGAAGAAGGTGTAGCTGGAAAATTCGGTGTGCAGTTCCCAGCGCATGCGGAAAGCGCCGGTTTCCAGCATCAGGTGCGCGTCCGAACTCTCGATCGAATTGCAGACATGGCCCTGGCACAGCTTCGAGAGGTTGTCGCGCTCGGCCAGGGCGGTGGTCGCGCTGTGCTTGAAGACCAGGTGCGAGACCAGCATCGCGCCGACCAGCGGTACCGGCGGCCGGGCGTGGAACTCGTTGTTGAGGCGCTGGCGCAGCGGGTGTTCTTCCAGTTCGGCGAGGATCAGGCGCGGGTGCATGGCGGGCGGCGGGTCTGCAAGAGTCATTGTTGCGGTGCAGCAGATTGTAGCACCGGGGTTACGCCGTGGCCGGGCGCGTCAGGAAGGTCTCGAACTCGACGTCGAGGGCCGGCGCCGCCTCGTCGAGCAAGAAGCTGCGGAACTGGATGCCGGCCGGCAGCAGGCGCTTGGCGTTCATGTGCACCACGTACCAGGTGCGCTCGACCGGCGTGCCGACCACGTCGAGCACGCTGAGCGCGCCGGTCTTGAGTTCCAGCGGCAGGGTGTGCAGCGAAATCAGCGCGACGCCCATGCCGGCCATCACCGCCTGCTTGATCGTCTCGTTGCTGCCCATGGTGATGGCCCGCGCCGGCGTGACCAGATGGTTGCGGAACATTTCCTCGGCGACCCGGCGCGAGCCGGAGCCTTCCTCGCGCAGCAGGAAGGTTTCCTGGCGCAGCTCGTGCATCTCGAAGCGGCGGGCGGCGCGCAGCGGGTGGTCGGCCGGGCCGATCAGCACGTAGGGGTGCGGCGCCATCGGCTCGGCGTGGGCATCGATCTCGGTCGGGATGCGGCCCATCACCGCCAGGTCGATGGCGTTGTCCTGGAGCTTCTGCAGCAGGATCTCGCGGTTGCCGACGGTGAATTGCACCTCGACGCCCGGATGGGCCTGGGCGAACTTTGCCAACAGGCGCGGCATGAAGTACTTGGCGGTGCTGACCAGGCCGACCGACAGCAGGCCGGTCTCGGCGCCGGCCAGCGATTGCAGGCTGGCTTCGGCATCCTTGATTTCGCCGAGGATGCGCAGCGCGTGGTGCACCAGCAACTCGCCCGCCCCGGTCAGCGCGACGCCGCGGCCCATGCGCTCGAACAGCGGCAGGCCGACGTTGTCTTCCAGTTGCTTCAGCTGCATCGACACGGCCGGCGGCGTCAGGTGCAGTTCCTCGGCGGCGCGGGCGTAGCTAAGGTGGCGGGCGGCGACGACGAAAATCTGCAGCTGGCGCAGGGTCAGGTTGCGGACGAAGTTCATGAAAGTCTGAATGTTCTGGTGGTCGTGGAAAGCGAAGGCTTAACTGTAGGGGGCCAGCTGCCGCCGGTCAAACATCATGAAAAACCCCGCCGCGGCGGGGTCGGGAAGTGCCTTCAGGCCGCCGGGCGCAGCTTGTGCCGCCAGCCGGGGTAGAGCGCATCGGCATCCTGCGGGAAGGAGTCGAAGGCGCGGGCGAACTCGTAATGCTCGCGCGCCCAGTCCACCGGGTCGGCGCCGGCCTTCCAGCAGTCGTAGGCCTGGCGCAGCGAGCGGGCGCCGGCGGCCGGACTGTCGATATGGCCGTAGGCGCCGCCGCCGGCGGTGTTGATGACGTTGCCGTGGCCGAGGTTCGCGAAGAAGCCGGGCAGGCGCAGGGCGTTCATGCCGCCGGAAATGATTGGCGTGGTCGGCTTCATGCCGTACCACTCCTGGTGGTAGACCGGCCCGGTGTAGCTGTCGCGCTCGATGATGTAGGCGCAGGCGCGGTCGTCCTTGTCGCCTTCCATCTTGCCGTAGCCCATGGTGCCGACGTGGATGCCGGAGGCGCCCTGCAGGCGGCTCATCTTGGCCAGCACGTAGGCGCTGTAGCCGCGCTTGCTCTGCGGGCTGGTCACGGCGCCGTGACCGGCGCGGTGGTAGTGCAGGTACTGGTTGGCGAAGTGGCGCCGCGCCGTGGTGATCATGCCCGGGCCACCGACGTAGCCGTCGACGAGGAAGGCGACCTTGTCGGCATCCGGCCCGAAAGTCCGCAGGATGTACTCGCCGCGGGCCTCCATCTCGTGGTGGTCGTCGGCGGTGATGTTGGCCGAGAACAGCTTGGCTTCGCCGGTCTCGTCCATCGCCCGCTTCATCGCGTCGTACACCAGCGGGATGGTTTGCCGCATCGGGGCGAAGGGCTGGTTGCCCTGCGGCTCGTCGTTCTGGATGAAATCGCCGCCCAGCCAGAATTCGTAGGCGGCGCGGGCGAACGGTTCGGGGCGCAGGCCGAGCTTGGGCTTGATGATGGTGCCGGCGATG
>DASUZG010000269.1:0-8757 GCA_036376995.1 Azonexus sp.
GTGGACAAGGGCGAGGCCTTCGACCTGTCGGCGACCCCGCACTGGGCCAAGATGCCGCAATTCGCCTTCGTTTCCGGCAAGAGCACGCATATCGACCGCATCAACACCATCCGTTTCGCCCAGGGGCGCTACAACGTGATGCTCGATACCCACACTGCCGACGGCCTGAAGGTGGCACTGGAGCAGCGTCAGCCCGGCGTGCCGATGATCGTGCTGGAAACGGCGCAGCCGGCCAAGTTCGAGGAAACCATCCGCGAGGCGCTGGGCGCCGAGCCGGTGCGCCCGGCCGACCTGGCCGGCATCGAGAAGCTCGCGCAGCGCGTTGTCGTCATGGTGCCGGATGTGGATGCCGTCAAGCGCTTCATCGTCGAGCGGGTCTGAACCAGGCGCCCGATAAAAGCAAAGGGCCGCCCCGAGGGGCGGCCCTTTGCGTTGACGCTAGAGGTAGATGACGGCCGGAAAGACCGCCACGGCGAGGACCAGGACCAGCCATTCGAGATTGTGCCGGGCCAGGAAGCCGGTGAAGTGCAGTACCAGAATGGCGATGGCGACCACGTAAAACAGCGCGAACAGCATGGGCACTCCCTGAAGCGATCGTTTCGGTTGGCGTCAGGGATTATGACGCCAAAGTGGCCACCCTCCAACCGGGGCGGCTAATCGACGAAGCGCATCGACAGGTCGAGCGCCTTCACATCCTTGGTCAGCGCACCGACCGAAATGCGATCGACGCCGGTTTCGGCGATGCCCCGGATGGTTTCCAGGCTGACGTTGCCGGATGCTTCGAGCACGGCCCGGCCGGCATTGCGGCGGGCGGCCTCGCGCATCATCTCGAGGCTGAAGTTGTCGAGCAGGATCATCGTCGCGCCGGCGGCCAGCGCGGCCTCCAGTTCGTCGAGCGATTCGACCTCGATCTGGATGAAGCGGCAGCGGCCGCCGGCCTGCGCCGCGACTTCGCGCGCCGCCGCCATGGCCGGGGCGATGCCACCGGCGGCGTGGATGTGGTTTTCCTTGATCAGGATGGCATCCCACAGGGCCAGCCGGTGATTGCCGCCGCCGCCGCAGCGGACCGCGTATTTTTGGGCGACGCGCAGGCCGGGCAGGGTCTTGCGCGTATCGACTACCTGCGCCTTGGTGCCGGCGATGGCATCGGCGTAGATGCGCGCCTTGCTGGCGACCGCCGAGAGCAGCTGGAGAAAGTTGAGCGCGCTGCGCTCGGCCGAGAGCAGCGCGCGGGCGTTGGCCTCGATGGTGCAGAGCAGCTGGTTGGCGGCGATCCGTTCGCCGTCGGCGGCCTGCCAGGTGACGCGGGCCTGCGGGTCGAGGCGGCGCACGCACTCGTCGAACCAGGCACTGCCGCAGAGCACGCCCGGCTCGCGGGAAATGACCGTGGCACGCGTCTGGCGGCTGCCATCGACCAGGCTGGCGGTCAGGTCGCCAGCGCCGAGATCTTCTTCCAGGGCGGCGGCCACGTTGCGGGCGATTTCGGGAGCGAGCGGGATGGCAAAGTCGATGGTCATGGTGCGGTTGGGGGAGCGGGCAGGGAGGCGAATTGTACCGTCAGGACAGCGAGCGGGCGTGCCGTCAGCGGTGGGGGGAGGGCTGACGCAGCCAGTCGTTGAGCAGGGCACGGGCGGCGTCGATGACCTCGCCGGCGGTCAGACCGACCGGGCCGAGGCCGGCGGCGACCAGCCGGTCGGCGGCGGCGCCATGCAGATGGACGCCGGCCAGCAGCGCCGGCACCGCCGGCCACCCCTGGCCGAGCAGGGCGAGCACGATGCCGCTCAGCACGTCGCCCATGCCGGCCGTGGCCATGCCGGGATTGCCGCTGGTATTGATCCACCACTGCCCATCGACGGTCGCCACCACGGTGCCGCAGCCCTTGAGCGCGACCTGGCAGCGATAACGTTCGGCGATCCGGCAGGCGGCGGCCAGGCGGTCGGCCTGTACTTCGGCGGCACCGATTTCGAGCAGACGCCCAGCTTCGGCCGGATGCGGCGTCAGGATCGCCGGCGTCCGGCGGGCGAGCAGCGCCTGATGCAGGTTCTCTTCGCTGGCGACGAGATTGAGGGCATCGGCGTCGAGCACCAGTGGCTGGTCGAGGGCGATGGCGGTTTCCAGCAGTTCCGAGGCATCGAGCGAAATGCCCAGGCCCGGGCCGCAGGCCAGCGCCGACAGCGACGATTGCAGCAGGGCATGCGGCCGGCGCAGCATCAGTTCCGGCTGCAGCGGATCGAAACTGGGCGCCTGCGGATCGACGAGGCCGGCATAGACGCGGCCGGCACCGAGCTTCAGGGCGGCGCGGGCGGCGAGGAAGGTGGCGCCGACCATGGAAGGGGCGCCGCCCAACACGCCGACGCTGCCGAAGCTGCCCTTGTGGCTGTTCTTTCGGCGCGGCACGAGATGTTCGGCGATGGTGGCGGCACCGAGACGATGGCCGTCGGGCGCCTGTTCGGCCGGCGGATCAAGATCGAGCCGGGCGATGCGGATCTGCCCGCAGTGGTCGGGGCCGTCGGCTGTCAGCAGCCCCGGCTTGCCGGCGATGAAAGTCAGAGTGTGGCTGGCGCGGACTGCGTTGCCCAGCACGCAGCCACGCTCGGCATCGAGCCCGGAAGGGCTGTCGAGGGCCAGCACCGGGCAGCGGTCGTGCGCGAGGTGATTGATGGCCTCGATCAGCGCGGCATGACGCCCCTCGGGCGCACGGCTCAGGCCGATGCCGAACAGGCCGTCGATGATCAGCGACCAGCGATGCTCTGCGGGGATGTCGGCACAGGTGCTGCCGCCGGCGGCGACAAAATCCTGCCACGCCGCAGCGGCATCCGGCGGCAGGCGGCCGGCCTCGCCGGCGAAGACGACGACTACTTCGAAGAAGCGCTCGCGCAGCAGGCGGGCGACGACCAGCGCATCGCCCCCGTTGTTGCCGGGACCGGCGATAACGAGGATCGGCAGGCCGCCCGGGGCGGCCAGTTCGCCGGCCCAGTCGGCCGCCGCCAGTCCGGCGCGCTGCATCAGCTGCTCATCGGCGTGGCGGGTTTCCAGGGCCCGCAGCGCCGGGCCGAGATAGAGGTCGTCGTCCATGCGCCGATTCTAGCCCCAATGGCGGCGGGCGAGGGTGATGGTGGTGGCATGGATGGCCACGGTGTCGTCGATCTGCCGCGCATAACCGCCGGCCATGGCAATGGCGACGGGGACGCCGGCCTGCCGGCAGCGGCTGAACACCTGGCGGTCGCGCTCGGCCAGACCTTCCATGCTCAGCGCCAGGCGCCCGAGCCGGTCGTCGCGATAGGGATCGGCGCCGGCCAGGTAGATGACCAGGTCGGGGCGGGCGAGATCGAAGGCGGTATCCAGGCCGTGGCCGAGCTGCTGCAGGTAGGCGGTGTCGCCGCAGCCGTCGGGCAGTTCGATGTCGAGGTCGCTGGTTTCCTTGGTGAAGGGGAAATTGCGCGCGCCGTGGATGGAGAAAGTAAACAGGCTGTCGTCGCCGGCGGCGATGCTGGCAGTGCCGTTGCCCTGATGGACGTCGCAATCGACGACCAGAACGCGCTCGGCGCGCCCCTCGGCCTGCATGGCACGGGCGGCGACGGCGGCATCGTTGAAGACGCAGAAGCCTTCGCCGCGGTCGCGGAAGGCGTGGTGGGTGCCGCCGGCGAGATTGGCGGCAACGCCGTCGCTCAACGCGGCACGGCAGGCGGCGAGGGTGGCGCCGGCCGAACGGCGCGAGCGCTCGACCATGGCAGCGCTCCATGGAAAGCCGATGGCCTTCTGCATCGGTTCGGGCAGGCTGCCCTCGGCCACCTGGCGGATGTACTGCGGATCGTGTGCGCGGGCGAGTTCTTCGTCGCTCGCCGCCGGCGGCAGATGGAAATCGTCGACGCCGAATTCGCCGCCGGCCAGCAGGCGCTGGCGCAGGCGGGCGTATTTTTCCATCGGAAAGCGGTGTCCGGCCGGCAGCGGCAGGACGAAGACGTCGGTGTAGTAGAGGCGCACGACGGACGGACGCCGGCCCGACCTCAGTTCAGCGCGGCGGAAAGCTTGCGCCGGAACTCGCGGACCAGATCGTCGTGCTGTTCGCCGGCCAAGGCTTCGAACAACTGCAGCAGCGCCTTGCGGCCGGCACCTTCGTCGAAGAAGCGGTCGCGGCGGACAACTTCGAGCGCCGCTTCGCAGGCTTCGCGGAAGCGACTCTGGGCAGCATAGGCGCGCGACAGTTCGAGGCGGGCGGCGTGGTCGTCCGGATTGGCGGCGAGCCTGGCTTCCAGCGGTGCCGTGTCGGCGGCGCCATCGGCCAGCGCCAGGCGGGCGCGCAGGGCGGAAGCGCGGGCCTCGTCCTGATAGTCCACGGCCAGCAGTTGCTTGGCTTCGTCGTTGCGGCCCAGTTGCAGCAGCAGGTCGATGGCGTCGAGCCGGATGGCCTGGTCCTCGGGCGCCTGGCGGCTGGCTTCAACCAGAATGCCCAGTGCCGCTTCGAGTTGGCCGTCGGTGGCGAGTGCCGCCGCCTGTTCGCGCGGCGAGGCGGCGGCATCCGGGCCGGCCGGCAGCGCGACGCGGTCGATGAAGGCGCGCAGCTGGCTTTCCGGCACGGCGCCGTTGAGTTCATCGACCAGTTGGCCCTGGAACAGGACCTTGACCGAAGGAATGCTGCGCACGCCGAAATGCTGCGCCAGTTCCGGATATTCGTCGGAATTGACCTTGGCCAGCAGGAAACGCCCGGCGTATTCCTCGGCCAGTTTTTCCAGCATCGGCTTCAGGACCTTGCACGGCTCGCACCACGGGGCCCAGAAATCGACCAGCACCGGCACGGTCTCGGCCGGCAGCAGCACCTTGGCTTCGAATTCTTCGAGGGTGACGTCAAAGGCGAATTGGGACATGGCGATCTCGGCGATAGGTTAGGGTCGGGCGAATTCTACCGCCAGCCCGGGCGTGGCGGGAGACAGAAGGCGCAGCGGACGCAACTCGCCGCTGGCCAGCCAGGCGGCGACGCCGGCCGGCAGTTCGGGATGGTCGGCCAGCGGCAGCGCGTCGCCGTCGCCGGCTGGGCGCAGGCTGGCCAGCGGCAGTTCGCCGTCATCGGTGCAGCGCAGGCACAGCCAGTGGCTCGCAAGGTTGTCGGCCCAATGGTCGAGGTGAGCGCACAGCACCTGCTCATAGCGGCCGGTAGCCAGCCAATTGGCGGCCATGGCCAGCATCAGCCGCCAGTTGCCTTCGCCTTCGCTGTCGAGCGGCAGCATCGAGGCTGAGCGTAGGCCCGGGACGAAGGGCTGCAGCTGCACGGCGGCACTGGCCGGGACCGTGGCGAGAAAGCTGAAGGGCATCGGCTCGCCGCTGCCCTGGCAGACCTCGTCGAGCAGTTCGAGGGTTTCCAGGCGCGGGCCGCTGGTCGTCTGCCAGAGTAGCGCGGTGGGCCGCTGGCGACGGTCGGCCGGCAGGCAGGCCAGCGCCCCGAGTACGGCCAACTGGGCCAGCACCGGCGCCCGGCGCAGCGGCTTGCCGAGCGCGGCACGGACGGCGGCCGGCAGTTCGCCGGGCGTCAATTGCTGGCTGTGGGCGGCGGCGAGTTCGATCATGTGCGGGCGAGGATCAGGGTGGCCAGGCCACCGCCGAAGCCGACCAGGTTGAGCAGCGGGTGGCGCACGCGCTGGCGGCAAAGCTGCTGCGTCGGCTGCAGGCCGATCTCCGGGTCGGGGTGAGCGAAGCCGGCGGTGGCCGGGATGGCGCCCAGGTCGAGGCAGGCGAGCAGCGCCGTGAGCTCGGCGATACCGCTGGCGCCCAGGGTATGGCCGAGCGCCGGTTTCAGCGACAGCAGCGGCGGCAGCGCGCTGCCAAACACCGTGCGCAGGGCGTTGGCTTCGGCCAGGTCGGTGCCCGGCGAGCCGGCCGCCTGCAGTTTGAGCAGGTCGATGTCGCCAGCGGCGAGGCCGGCGTCGGCCAGGCATTCGGCGAATAGCCCCGCAATCGGCGCGCCGCTCGGATCGGGGCCGGTGATCGACCAGACATCGAGCCCGGTGCGCAGCGCGGCGATGCGCCACTGCGTTGGTGTTGCACTCAGGCGAATGGCAGCGACCGCTTCGCCGAGGACCAGGCCGTCGCGGTCGCGGTCGAACGGCTTGCCGGCGGTGGACGAGAGCAGTTCCAGCGCGGCGAAGCCAGCCAGCGTGCTGGTGTTGGCCAGTTCGAACCCGAGCACCACGGCCTCGTCGATCTGGCCGGCGGCGATCAGGCTGCGGGCGGCGTCGATGGCCGAGAAGCCGGAGATGCAGGCGCTGGAAAAACTGTAGCGCGGGCCGGCGAGTTGCAGCCAGTCGGCCAGCCGGCGGCTGAACGAGGCATTGGCGATGGGCAGCTCGTACGGCGGCGGCCGGCTTTCGCACAGGCCGACCTGGAACGACGAGGAAGCGACGAACAGCGGCGTCGCCGGATCGAGCGGGCCGAGCGCCTTGCCAACCCGGCGCACGGCTTGTTCGGCGCGCGCTTCCCAGTCGCTGTCGGCGAGCGGCAGGGCGAACCAAGGCAGGCGCCGGCTGCCCAGTGTCCGCCAGCTGCCGGCACATTCGCCGGCCAGCAGGGCGTCGGCGACGGCGGCCGGAGTGCAGCCGCGGGCGCAGACCAGGCCGCTACCCGCGAGGTAAACCGGGCGCGTCATGGGCGACTGGCGAGCCAGCCATCGAGATGCTCGGCCATGTTGGCGACGCTCGACAGGATGCGGCGGGTTTCCTTACTGTCCGGCAGGCGCAGGCCGTACTGCTTCTTGATCGCCATCGAGACCTGCAGCGCGTCGAGCGAGTCGAGCTGCAGCTTCGCTTCGGGGCCGAACAACAATTCGTCGTCGGCGATGTCATCCGGCGTGCAGTCCTTGTCGCAGGCTTCGATGATCAGGGCTTTGAGGGCGTGGCAAAGATCTTGGGTCATGAGCGGGCGACGAGGGCGCGGTGGTGGAGCCAGATGGCGGCGGCCAGCGCCAGGGCGGCGAAGATGAGCAGTTTGCCGAGGCTGGGCAGGAGGTCGGCAAAGCTGCCGTGGCGCAGCATGACCGTGTGGAAACCATCCAGGCCCCAGGCCATCGGCGACCAGTCGGCGAGGCTCTGCATGCCGGCCGGCATCACGAAGCGCGGCACCATGATGCCGCCGATGGCGCCCATCAGGATGTTGCCGACGCCACCGACGATGGTCGCCTGCTCCGACGTACGGGCCAGGCTGGCGATCAGCAGCGCCCAGGAGACGGCGGCCAGGCTGACGGTAGCCGCCACCAGCCACCAGTTCATCAGCAACGGCAGACTGGCCGGCATCTCCAGCGCCTCGCTGCCGAACAGCGGCACGACGAACATGCCGACCAGCACCATCAGCGCGGCCTGTACCTGGTTGACGACGAAAAAGGGCAGCAGCTTGCCGGCGAGGATCAGCCGGAAGGGCAGGCCCATGGCGCGCAGGCGCTGCAGCGTGCCCTGCTGGCGCTCGATGACGAAAATCGAGGAGAGCGGAATGACGACGAAGAACATCGCGAAGATGATCCAGGCCGGCACGTTCTGCTGCACCGAGGACGGCAGCTGGGCGCTGTGGTCGCCGCGCACCGCCTCGCTGCGGATTTCGTCGGGCCACTCGCGGTCGCCGGCGGCGGCCGCCGTCGGCAGGTCGAACAGCTTGCCGGCGCGCTGCGTCAGTTCGTCGGCGCGGACCGCGCCGAGGGCGGCCATGACCTGGTTGCGAAAGGCCAGTTGCAGCGCCGGGTTGAGCGTCGGATCGAGCAGCAGGCGCAGCGGCTCGGTCGCCTGGCCGTCGGCGCCGGCCGGCGTCAGCAGGCGCTCGCCGAAGCCGGCGGGCAGGACCAGGGCCAGTGTCTGGCGGCCGGCCAGGATGCCGGCGCGGGCCTGCGCTTCGTCCTCGCCGGCGGCGATCCGACGGAAGGCGGAGGCGTGGTCGAGGCGCTTGAGCAGTGCGGCCGAATGCGGACTGCGGTCGAGATCGACGACGACATAGGCGACGTCGATGCTGGCGCCCGGCGAAAAGGCGTCGCGCAGGGCCATGGTCATCACCAGGATGAAGATGGTCGGCATGATGAACAGCGCCAGCAGGCCGTGCCGGTCGCGCGTCAGGGCGATGGTTTCCTTGAGCCAGAGGGCGAGCAGGCGCGGCGACATCGGCTCAGTCCCGCAGCGAGCGCTTGGTCAGGTGCATGAAGACCTGTTCCAGGTTGCGCTGGCCGAGCCCGAGGCTGCGCACCTCGCAACCGGCGGCGGCCAGCTCGTCGAGCAGGCGCGGCAGGGCGGCGGGCGATGCCAAGGCGATCCGGTAGCGCAGCTCGCCGTCATCGGTGGCCGCATAGCGTTCGGCCAGCGCTGCGGGCAATGCCTGCGCCAGCTGCAGCGCCAATTGCGGCTGCGGGCTGTGCAGGATGTCGGCGAGCGAGCCTTCGGCCAGCACCCGGCCCTGGTCGATGATGGCGATGCGCCGGCAGATGGCCTCGACCTCTTCCATGTAGTGGCTGGTGTAGATCACCGTGGTGCCGTCTGCCGGCAAGGCGGCGATGGCTTCGAGCAGGAAGTGGCGCGACTGCGGATCGACGCCGACGGTCGGTTCGTCGAGCAGCAGCAGGCGCGGCTGGCCGAGCAGGCCGATGGCCAGGTTCAGGCGCCGGCGCAGGCCGCCGGAGAGCGCCTCGGCCCGCTTGCCGACGACTTGTTCTAGGCGGGCGAAGGCGATCGCCGCCTCGATCCGCGCGGCCCACTCGCCACCGGCGAGGCCAAGGGTGCCGGCGAAGAAACGCAG
>DASUZG010000270.1:0-5960 GCA_036376995.1 Azonexus sp.
ATGCTGCAATGGAGCAGCCATCTGTCGCCGGAACAGCTCAATCCGCTCGACCTCAATCCCTTGCGCGACGTGCTGGCGGCGCACTTCGACTTCGAGCGTTTGCGCCGCCACTGCCCGGTCAAGCTGTTCATCGCCGCCACCCACGCCAATTCAGGCAAGCTGCGCATCTTCCGCAACCACGAACTCAGCGTCGAGACGCTGCTCGCCTCTGCCTGCCTGCCGACCATTCACCGGACCGTGATGATCGATGGCGAACCCTACTGGGATGGTGGCTACAGTGCCAACCCGGCGGTCTTCCCGCTGCTCTACCACTGCGCCACGGCCGACATCCTGCTGGTGCTGCTGACGCCGTTGCACTACAGCGAGACGCCGGTCAGCGCCGCCGACATCAAGCAGCGGCTGGGCGAACTGGCCTTCAATTCGACTTTCCTGCGTGAAATGCGCATGTTCGCCCACATGCGCAAGCACATCGGCGACAGCTGGCTGCCCGATTGGCTGTCTCCCGGACGCTTCGAACGTCGCGTCACCAGCCTGCGCTTTCACGCCATTGCCGGTGACCATCTGCTCGGCCAGATGCCGGCCGAAAGCAAGCTGGCGGTCAATCTGCCGTTTTTCGAACAGCTGCGCGACCAGGGCCGCGAACACGCGCACCACTGGCTGGCCGCCAACCGGGCGCAGATCGGCCGCCGCGCGACGCTCGACCTGATGAAGCTGTTTTACTGAACGGCGGGCCGGCCGCGCTCAGCGCGCGGCGCGCGGGCCTGGCGAATAGTCGCGGACATATTGCGCACTGGCTTCGTCGAGCACCTGGGCAATCCGCTCGCTGCTCGTCGCCACATGCTGCGCCGCCCGGCCGTCGGCACGGCTGGCCTGATGCAGCTCGCCGATGGCCAGTTCGAAGAAGATCCACTGGTTCTTCGCCAGGGCGATGGCCTCGCGGCTGGCCGGAGTGTTTTCCCGGGCAGTGTCGAGTTCGTGCAGGCCACTGGCGAATTCCCGGCGGGCCTGCTGCAGGTCGGTCAGCACGCCCTGCGAGCGGTCGCCGGCATGAGCCAGCAGATAGAGCCGGGCCATCCGCTGCGACAGCATGTTGAGCCGCGACGACAGATCGAGCAGGCGGCCGACCGGTGTCTCGCCGGTCGTCTCGATCTGCATCGCCAGCTTGCCGGCATGCAGCATCAACTCGTCGGCCAATTGATTGACCCGCTCACCGCTACCCGGCTTCGGCTCTGCCGCCAGGGCGGTGCGCAGTTCCTGCCAGACAGCGGCACTGCGGAGCAGCTGGCGCTGCGTGTCGGCCTGCCGGGCGTACTTGCCCAGGTGCGCCAGCTCGCTGTCGACTTCGTAGCCGGCGGTGACAATCTGCCGCCGGGCGCCCGCGACATTCAACTGCATCGCCGCCTGCTGATAGAGCTTGGCCAGGCGTTGCGACTGCATGCGCAGGCGACCGGCGCTGGCGATGTCCTGGGCGATGCTGCCGAGGTCGGCGGCCGGGGCGGCCTGGACCGGCGCCCCGGTAAGGGAAAGAACGGTGGCAAACAGGGCAAGAGGGGGAAAATGGCGCATCGCGATCAATGTCGTTGGCAAACAAGGCCCGCATTGAACCAGCCGAACATTGCACGCCCTTTACAAGCGGGCCGCTTTCCCTATCATTCGCCCCACCATGCGCCCCAGCCCCCGCCGCGTGCTGTCGCTCATCCCGCCGATGACGCAGCTCAACACCCCGTATCCGTCCACAGCCTACCTGACCGGTTTCCTGCGCTCGCGCGGCATTGCCGCGACCCAGCGCGACATCGCGCTGCAACTGGTGCTGGAACTGTTCTCGCCGGACGGCCTGCGGGCGCTGCACGAGAAAGTCCGGGCGGTGCCGGCGAAGAAGCGCTCGCCCAGCCTGCACAGTTTCGATACGCAATTCGAGCGCTACCTGGCCGCCGTGACGCCGGCCGTCGCCTTCCTGCAGGGGCGCGATCCGTCGATGGGCTACCGCATCGCCGGCCGCGCCTTCCTGCCCGAAGGCCCGCGCTTCGCGTCGCTGGACGTCTATGTCGACGACGAGGGCGGCGACCCGCTGGCCTGGGCTTTCGGCAATCTCGGGATTCAGGACCGGGCCCGCCATCTGGCCACCCTGTTCCTCGACGACCTGGCCGACGTGCTGCGCGACGCCGCCGACAGCCGTTTCGAATTCGTCCGCTACGCCGAGTCGCTGGCGCTCAGCCAGCCGACCTTCGAGCCGCTGGCCCGCGCCTTGGCAGCACCGCCGACCCTGGTCGACAGCACGCTGGAAAAGCTGACGCTGGCCGCGGTCGCAGCCGAGCAGCCGGACCTCGTGCTGCTCTCGGTGCCCTTCCCCGGCTCGGTCTATGCGGCCTTCCGCATGGCCCAGGCGATCAAGGCCAGCCACCCCGGCATCGTCACCGTGCTCGGCGGCGGCTACGTCAATACCGAGCTGCGCGAACTGAAGGAGCCGCGCGTCTTCGACCATTTCGACTACGTCACCCTCGACGACGGCGAACGGCCGCTGCTGGCACTCCTTGAACATCTCGACGGCCAGCGCCCGCGGCTCAGCCTGGTGCGTACTTTCACCCGCGTCGATGGCGCGGTGCGCTACTTCAACGTCAGCGAGCCGGATGTCCCGTTCGCCGAAGTCGGCACGCCAACCTGGGACGGCCTGCCGCTCGACCGCTACCTGTCGCTGCTCGACATGCTCAACCCGATGCACCGGCTGTGGTCGGACGGGCGCTGGAACAAGCTGACCGTGGCGCACGGCTGCTACTGGAAGAAGTGCAGCTTCTGCGACATCAACCTCGACTACATCGGCCGCTACGACAGCGCGCCGGCCGCACTCTTGGTCGACCGCATCGAAACCATCATCGCCGAGACCGGCCAGACCGGTTTCCACTTCGTCGACGAGGCAGCACCGCCGAAAGCCCTGAAGGCGCTGGCCGACGAGCTGCAGCGGCGCAACCGGGCGATTTCGTGGTGGGGCAACATCCGCTTCGAGAAGTCGTTCACACCGGAACTCTGCCGCCAGCTCGCCGACAGCGGCTGCATCGCCGTCTCCGGCGGCCTGGAAGTCGCCTCCGACCGCCTGCTGGCGCTGATGAAGAAAGGCGTCTCGGTCGACCAGGTGGCGCGCGTCACCCGCGCCTTCAGCGATGCCGGCATCCTGGTACATGCCTACCTGATGTACGGCTTCCCGACGCAGACCGTGCAGGACACCGTCGATGCCCTCGAATACGTGCGCCAGCTGTTCGCCGAAGGCTGCATCCAGTCCGGCTTCTTCCACCGCTTCGCCTGCACCGTACATTCGCCGGTCGGCAAGAATCCGGCCGAATACGGCATCAAGCTCAAACCGCTGCCGCCGATCAGCTTCGCCAGCAACGACGTCGAGTTCATCGACCCGACCGGCGTCGACCACGCCCGCCTCGGCCAGGCGCTGAACAAGGCGCTGTACAACTACATGCACGGTCTCGGGCTGGACGAGGACGTGCGCGCCTGGTTCGACGAGCGCGTGCCGAAGCCGCGGGTCGGCCGGCATTTCATCGCCAAGGCGCTGAGCCGGCCCTAAGCTCAGCCGGGCAGCATCGCCGCCAGCATCGGCAGATCGACGATCTCGGCGATGCGGTCGGCCAGCCCGGCCAGCACCGCGGCATGGACCAGCGCAGCCGGGATGATGCTCCCGTCGGCAGCCGGCAGATCGCGCGTGGCGCAGGCTTCACCGACGATGCCGACGCGGTAGCCGCGATGGAACGCATCGCGCGCAGTCGAATCCACGCAATTGTGGGTCATGTAGCCGGCGATCAGCAGCGTGTCGATGGCCGCGCCCTGCAGCACTTCGGCCAGTTCCGTGCCGGCAAAGGCCGACGGCAGACGCTTGACGACCAACGGCTGGCCCGCGGCCGGCGCCAGTCCGGCGAGCGCCCCGGCCCCGGGCGAGCCGGCAGCGAACAGCGGCGAAGCGGCCGGCGCCTGATGCTGGACATGGATCACCAGCAGCCCCAGCTGCTCGGCCCAGTTGCGCAGGCGGATGGCGGCGGCGCTGGCGGTAGCCTCGTCGGGCAGCGCCAGCGGCCCCTGGCGGTATTCGTTCTGGTAATCGATCAGCAGCAGCGCGGTCTGGCCGAGCGCCAGCGTGCCGCCGGCCCGGAACAGGGGGGCAACACCGGCCAATTCGCGCAGGCGGCGGGCGCTCATGCCGCCACCCTCGCGGCGTGCGCCTGGCGACGGGCAGCCTGGCTCAGGCCGTCGTAGCCCCAGTCGGTGGCTGGCACTTCGTGCAGCACGACATAGGTCGGTGCTGCCGGTGCGCCGAGCGTGGCGACCAGCATCGCTTCGGCGGCGGCAATGAAGGCGGCCTTCTCGCCGAGCGTATTGGTGCCGGCGGTGATCTGCGCCTGCAGCCAAACCGCCTCGACCGGCTCGCCGCCAGCCGAGGCGGCAGTTGCGGGCAACTGGCTGACGGCGACGACGGTCAGCGCCGCCTCCTTGTGCAGCACTTCGTGCATCAGGCGTGTGGTTTCGTGCTGCAGGCTGCGGATGGCGTCCGGCGGCAGCGTCGGGCCGGCGACGGTGATCTGGATCAGCGGCATGGTGTTCTCCGGTGGTGGCGATGGGCCGATCATTTCACGGGCGCCATGGGGCTACAATCCAGCACTCGATAAACGATTTGTTTCTTTATGGAAACGACCCACAGCGATTCCCTGGATACCCTGAGCGATCTCGCCATCTTTGTCCGCGTCGTCGATACGCGCGGCTTCTCGGCGGCGGCGCGGGTGCTGGGGCTGACCAAGTCGGCGGTTAGCAAGCGCATCAACCGCCTCGAACGGCACCTCGGCCTGCGACTGCTGCAACGGACCACGCGCGCCATGTCGCTGACCGAGGCCGGCCGCATGCTGTACGCACAGGCAGCCCAGGGCGTGGCGCTGCTCGACCAGGCCACGCAGCTGGCCGCCGGCCTGGTCGAAGCGCCGCGCGGCACGCTGCGCATCACCGCTTCGGTGACCTTCGGCAAACTGTGCCTGGCGCCGCTGCTGCCGGAATTTCTTGCCCGCTATCCGGAAATCGACGTGCAACTGACGCTGCTTGACCGCATGGTCGACCTCGTCGACGAAGGCTACGACCTCGCCCTGCGCCTGACTCGCTCGCCGCCCGAGCAGATGGTGGCCAAGGCCCTGATGCCGGTGCGCTACCGGCTGTGCGCCAGCGCGGCCTACCTGCAGGGCCGGAGCATTGCCACGCCGGCCGATCTCGCCGGCCACAACTGCCTGCACTACGGCCTGCGCGAATTCGGCAACGAATGGCGCTTCCAGCGCGGCGGCGAGGAAGCCAAGGTGCGCGTGGCGAGCAATGTGGTGGTCAACAACAGCGAGGTGGTGCGCGATCTGCTGCTGGCCGACCTCGGCATCGGCCTGGTCTGGAATTACGCGGTGGACCGCGAAATTGCCGACGGCCGGCTGCTGCCGCTGCTGCCCGAGTGGACGCCGGTAGGCCCCTTCGGCCAGACGGCCTGGGCGATATGGCTGCCGCAGCCGCACCTGCCGCCGAAGCAGCGCGTCTTCGTCGATTTCCTGGCGGAACGATTGGGCGAAGCCCCTGCCGCCGACTTCAAGTAACATCGCGCCTGCCCGTTTTTTCGCCCCGACCATGACCGACCAGCTCAATCTCTTCGACGCCAGCGCCAAACTGGCAGCCGAACCGGAAACCCTCGCCCAGCCGCATGCCCCGCAGGCCGAATTGCCGGCCGCACCGACCGACGTCAACCCTGCGGACATGGCTTCCGGCCTGCCACCCGAACCGCCGCCGGCCGCATCCGGCCCCGCCGACGACATCCCGTCGCCCGCCGACTACGCCGCCCGCCGCTACCTCGAATACGCGATGAGCGTCGTCACGGGCCGCGCCCTGCCCTCGGCCGCCGACGGCCAGAAGCCGGTGCAGCGCCGCATCCTCTACGCGATGCACCG
>DASUZG010000271.1:0-4187 GCA_036376995.1 Azonexus sp.
GGCCGGGATGTCGTCGGCCTTGGGGTTGTACGAGACTTCCCACACTTCCTTCACGTCCTTCAACGCGGCGACGAAGCTCTGCCGGGGCGAGGCGTCATAGACCGCCGAGACGCGCGAGGTGACCTTGCCGTCCTTGTCGGCGACCGGCAGGATTTTCTTCAGATTCAGGTCGGCATCGAGAATGACCAGGCTGTGCGGCAGGTAGTTGGCCACCGCCACCCACTTGCCGTCGCCCGAGACCGCGGCGTTGCGCGTGTTGATGCCAGCGCGCACTTCGGCGACGACCTTGAGGTTCCACAGGTCGTACTTGGTGATCCAGCCGTCGCGCGAGGCGAAGAAGACGTAGCGGCCATCGGGCGTGAATTTCGGCCCGCCGTGCAGGGCGAAGCGCGACTGGAAGCGGTGGATGGGTTCAAGCTTGTCGCCATCGAGGATCGACACATGGTGGTCGCCGCTTTCGACGACGACGAAGAGATTGAGCGGATCGGCCTTGAACACCGGCTTGTCCGGCAGCTTGCCCGGGACATGGACGAGGCGCGAGGCGGTGATTTCCTTTTCGCCCCAGGCCGGCATCGGTGCGATCGGGGTATAGACATAATCGACCAGCGCCTTGACCTCGTCGGCCGCGAGTTGGCTGCCGAAACCCAGCATCTGGGTGGCCGGGCGTCCTTCGCGGATGACCTTTTCGGCTTCCGCCTTGCGCAGGCGACCGAGGTTTTCCGGAATCAACGCCGGGCCAAGCCCCCCGAGGCGCGCTTCGCCGTGGCAACTGGCGCAGTGCTGCTTGTACGCGGCCGGTGCATCCGCCGCCTGGGCCAGCTCGGCCATCGTCAGCAGGGAGCAGACGACCATGCCGGCCGGAATCAGGATGTTCCACTTCAACTTCATGATGCGATTTCCTCGTCGGAAAGGTAGCAGCCGGGGTCTTCGGCCCAGGCGTCGCCGGTCAGCTGCTGGGCGCGGACGCGGGTGTTGCCGTTGCAGATCGGCAGGTAGGCGCAGGTGCCGCAGCGCCCCTTGACCGCCCGCGGGTAGGCCTTCAGCCCGGCCATCAGGGCATCCGAAGTATCCGGCCAGATCTGCGAGAACGGCCGCTCCTTGACGTTGCCCAGGGTGTGGTGCCACCACATGGTGTCGGGATGCACGTTGCCGAGGTTGTCGATATTGGCGACATTCACGCCCGAGGAATTGCCGCCCCACTGGCGCAGCTTGGCCTCGATGTGCGCGGCCTTGTCCGGGAAGCGCCGGCGCACCCAGTGCAGGAAATAGACGCCGTCTGCATCGTTGTTGCCGGTGGTGAATTCCTTGTCCAGGCCGCGCTGGTTGTACTCCCAGCAGGTCTCGAACAGGAGGTCCATGGCCTGTCGCGTCAGCTGATGCTGGGCGTCGTCCTTGCGGTTCTTGTTGCCGCGCCCGGCGTAGTTCAAGTGCGAGAAATAGAAGCGGTCGATGCCTTCGTCCTCGACCAGTTTCAGCAGCCCGGGCAGGTCGTGGGCGTTGTCCTGCGTCATCGTGAAGCGCACGCCGATCTTCAGGCCGAGGTCGCGGCACAAGCGAATGCCCTTGAGCGATGCCTCGAACGCCCCGTCCAGACGGCGGAACTTGTCGTGGGTGGCGCCGAGACCGTCGAGCGAGACGCCGACGTAGTTGAAATCGCACTCGGCAATGCGGTCGATGTTGTTTTCATCGATCAGCGTGCCGTTCGACGACAGGCCGACGTAGAAACCCTGGCCCTTGGCCCGCTTGGCAATGTCGTAGATGTCCGGGCGCAGCAACGGCTCGCCGCCGGAGAGGATCAGCACCGGCACGCGGAAAGCCTTCAAGTCATCCATCACCGTATAGACCTGGGCGGTGGTCAGCTCGCCGGGGAAGTTGGTATCGGCGGAAATGGAGTAACAGTGCTTGCAGGTCAGGTTGCAGCGGCGGATCAGATTCCAGATCACGACCGGCCCGGGCGGGTTGCGTTTCGGCCCGACCGGCGTCGGGGCGACGATTTCCTGCAGGTACTGGGA
Organism: Azonexus sp.; assembly: GCA_036376995.1. Taxonomy (GTDB): domain Bacteria; phylum Pseudomonadota; class Gammaproteobacteria; order Burkholderiales; family Rhodocyclaceae; genus Azonexus. The sequence continues at coordinate 2,013 of DASUZG010000271.1, forward strand.
GATGCGAAACATGGATTTCCTCGGCGTGGGCGTTGTTCGTATTCAACGGCAGCCTACCCGCAAACGCCTTGATACGCGTCAACCGCTTCCGGCCAGGCGCGTTAAACCGGCACCCCGGGCCTTCCGCTATACTCACCAGATGTCATCCCATCCTCTCCCCGCAGTCGGCACTCTTCCCGCCCTGCCGACTTCGTGGTCGGCTGCCGTCACCGCCGCCCTGCAGCCGGGCGAAAGCATCCAGGCCTGGCTCGAGACCGATCTCGACGACCGCCTGAATTTCGCCCCCGGCCTCGTGCTGCTGACCGAAAGCCGCCTGCTGGCCTGGTCCGGCAACGACGGTCAGATCCGGGAATGGCCGCTGGCCGCCGGCCTGCGCCTCGATCATCACGACCATGCCGGGGTCGGCACGCTGGAAATGCTCGATACCACCGGCCGCCTGGCCTGCTGGCGCTACACGCTGGCGCGCAACCTGGCCGCGCTGCGCCTGATCGGCGAATTCGACCTGCACCGCGACAGCCACGCCAGCGGCCAACGGGTGCTGCGCCCGGTCGACAACATCTGCCCCAAGTGCAAGGCGCCGATCCCGCCCGACGAGGACGAATGCCCGGTCTGCAACCGCGAGACGACGGTGGCGCCATCGACCTGGACGCTGCTGCGCCTGTGGCGCTTCGCCCACCCGTACAAGGGCCAGCTGCTGCTCGGCTTCATCCTGACGCTGGCCTCGACGGCGGCGACGCTGGTGCCGCCCTACCTGACCATGCCGCTGATGGACAACGTGCTGATCCCGTTCCAGAACGGCCAGCCGATCGACTGGCAACTGGTCACGATGTATCTGGGCGGCCTGCTCGGCGCCGCCGTGCTGGCCTGGGTGCTCGGCTGGCTGCGCACCTACATCCTGGCGCTGGTGTCCGAGCGCATGGGCCGCGACCTGCGCACCCAGACCTACGACCACCTGCTCGGCCTGTCGCTCGAATACTTCGGCGGCAAGCGCACCGGCGACCTGATGGCGCGCATCGGCAACGAGACCGACCGCATCAACATCTTCCTGTCGCTCGACCTGCTCAACTTCGCCACCGACGTGCTGATGATCACGATGACCGCGATCATCCTGTTCACCATCAATCCGTGGCTGGCGCTGGTGACGCTGCTGCCGCTGCCGATCATCGCCTGGCTGATCCACGTGGTGCGCGAAAGGTTGCGCACCGGCTTCGAGAAGATCGACCGCGTCTGGGCCGAAGTCACCAACGTGCTCGCCGACACCATTCCCGGCATCCGCGTGGTCAAGGCCTTCGCCCAGGAAAAGCGCGAGGGCCAGCGCTTCCGCACCGCCAACGAGCACAACCTGGCGATGAACGACAAGCTGAACAAGACCTGGTCCCTGTTCACCCCGACGGTGACGCTGCTCACCGAAATCGGCCTGCTGGTGGTGTGGATCTTCGGCATCTGGCAGATCGCCAAGGGCGATTCGACGGTCGGCGTGCTGACCGCCTTCCTCGCCTACATCGGCCGCTTCTACACCCGCCTCGACTCGATGAGCCGCATCGTTTCGGCGACCCAGCGCGCAGCGTCCTCGACCAAGCGCATCTTCGACATCCTCGACCACGTTTCCAGCGTGCCCGAACCGGCCAAGCCGGTGCACCTGCCCAAGGTCACCGGCCACATCGAACTGAAGCAGGCCAGTTTCCGCTACGGCACGCGGGCCGTGACCAAGGACGTCGATCTGGTCATCGAGCCGGGCGAGATGATCGGCCTGGTCGGGCACAGCGGCTCGGGCAAGTCGACGCTAGTCAATCTGATCTGCCGCTTCTACGACGTCACCGAAGGCCAGGTGCTGATCGACGGCGTCGATGTGCGCTCGGTACCCGTCGCCGAATTCCGCAGCCATATCGGCCTGGTGCTGCAGGAGCCCTTCCTGTTCTTCGGCACCATTGCCGACAACATCGCCTACGGCAAGCCCGATGCGACCCGCCAGGAAATCATCGCCGCCGCCCGCGCCGCGCACGCCCACGAGTTCATCCTGCGCCTGCCGCACGGCTACGACTCGCTGGTCGGCGAGCGCGGCCAGGGACTGTCGGGCGGCGAGCGCCAGCGCATCTCGATCGCCCGCGCGCTGTTGATCGACCCGCGCATCCTGATCCTCGACGAGGCCACCTCGGCGGTCGATACCGAGACCGA
>DASUZG010000272.1:0-2357 GCA_036376995.1 Azonexus sp.
CGAGGAACTGATCGACACCAGCCTCGAGTCCGATGCCGACATCGCCCGCCTGCGCCACACGCCGGGCGGTGCTTTCGGCTCCTGCCGCTACAAGCTCAAAAGCCTGGAGCAGCACCGCGCCCAATACGAACGCCTGATCGAAGTGTTCAAGGCGCACGATATCGGCTACTTCTTCTACAACGGCGGCAACGATTCCATGGACACCGCCTGGAAGGTGTCGCAGATTGCCGAGAAGATGGGCTATCCGGTGGTCTGCGTCGGCGTCCCGAAGACGGTCGACAACGACCTGCCGCTGACCGACTGCTGCCCAGGTTTCGGCTCGGTCGCCAAGTACGTCGCCACATCGATCCGCGAGGCCGGCTACGACGTCGCCTCGATGGCGCGCACGTCCACCAAGATTTTCGTGCTCGAAGTGATGGGCCGCCACGCCGGCTGGATCACCGCCGCGTGCGGCCTGGCCAGCGAGAATGCCGGCGAGCCGCCGCACATTCTGCTGTTCCCCGAAGTGCCGTTCGACCCGGAGCGCTTCCTTGCCCGCGTCGATCAATGCGTCAAGCAGTACGGCTACTGCACGGTGGCGGTGTCCGAGGGGCTGTCCGATGCCGCCGGCAAGCTGATCGCTGAATCCGGCAGCAAGGATGCCTTCGGTCATGCCCAGCTGGGTGGGGTTGGCCAGGTCGTTGCACAGTTGATCAAGGACCGCCTCGGCTACAAGTATCACTGGGCGCTGGCCGATTATCTTCAACGCGCAGCCCGCCACCTCGCCTCGCGCACCGATCTCGAGCAGGCACACGCGCTCGGCGTCGCCGCCGTCAATCTGGCGCTGCAGGGCAAGAATGCCGTGATGGCCAGCATCAACCGTCTGGCCGATGCGCCGTATCGCTGGGAAATCGGCGATGCACCGCTGGCCAACGTCGCCAACGTCGAACGCAAGATGCCGCCGGAATTCATCAGCGCCGACGGCTTCCACATCACGGACGCCTGCCGGGCCTATTTGCAGCCGCTGATCGAGGGCGAGGAACCACCGCCCTTCCGCAATGGTCTGCCTGATTACGTTCGCCTGAAGAACATTGCCGTAACCAAGAAACTGGGAGCTTTCGAAGTGTAATTTCTTTTACCGAGGGGGGAACACATGTCTACAGCGTTGCTGCTGGCGCTTGCGTGCGCCGTCGTTGCCGTTCTGTATGGCTGGATATCCAGTCGCCAGATTCTCGCGTTGCCGGCCGGCAACGAACGCATGCAGGAAATCGCCAAGGCCATCCAGGAAGGGGCGGCGGCTTACCTGAACCGACAGTACAAGACCATCGCCATGGTCGGCGTCGTCATCGCGATCCTCATCGCACTGTTCCTCGGCCTCGGTACCGCCATCGGCTTCGTCATCGGCGCGGTGCTCTCCGGCGCCGCCGGCTTCATCGGCATGAACGTTTCCGTGCGCGCCAACGTGCGCACTGCCGAAGCGGCTCGCGGCGGCATCGCCCCGGCCCTCGACGTGGCCTTCAAGGGTGGCGCCATCACCGGCATGCTGGTGGTCGGTCTCGGCCTGCTCGGCGTCGCCGGCTATTACTCGGCGCTGCTGGCCTTCGGGCTGTCCCAGGACGTCGCGCTGCATGCGCTGATCGGCCTGGCTTTCGGTTCCTCGCTGATTTCCATCTTTGCCCGTCTCGGTGGCGGCATCTTCACCAAGGGCGCCGACGTCGGCGCCGACCTGGTCGGCAAGGTCGAGGCCGGCATTCCCGAGGACGATCCGCGCAACCCGGCGGTAATCGCCGACAACGTCGGCGACAACGTCGGCGACTGCGCCGGCATGGCCGCCGACCTGTTCGAGACCTACGTGGTGACGGTGGTGGCGACCATGGTGCTCGGCGCCCTGACCTTGAAGGGCCTGCCCGACCTCGGCACCTCGCTGATTCTCTATCCGCTGGCGCTGGGCGCGGTGTCGATCATCGCCTCGATCATCGGCTGCTATTTCGTCAAGGCCTCCGAAGGCGGCAAGATCATGGGCGCCCTGTACAAGGGCCTGATCGTCGCCGGCGTGCTGGCGCTGGCGCTCTACTACCCGGTCACCTCGTGGCTGATCGGCGCCGGCGACGCGGCAGCCAAGATCACGTCGGGCACCATGTTCGTGTGCTCGGTCATCGGCCTGGTGCTGACCGCGGCGCTGGTCTGGATCACCGAGTACTACACCGGTACCGAGTACGGGCCGGTCAAGCACGTTGCTTCGTCCTGCCAGACCGGCCACGCGACCAACATCATCGCCGGCATCGGCGTCTCGATGAAGGCTTGCGCGCTGCCGGTGATCTCGGTGTGCATCTCGATCTGGGCCGCCTATTCGGTCGGCGGCCTGTACGGCCTGGCGA
>DASUZG010000273.1:0-5392 GCA_036376995.1 Azonexus sp.
ATCAGGGTCAGCAGGCTCATCAGCTGGCCGTAGACGCGGCCGGTCTTGCCGCGGGCGAGTTCCGGCACGTCTGGGTTCTTCTTCTGCGGCATGATCGAGGAGCCGGTGCAGAAGCGGTCGGCGATCTGGATGAAGCCTACGCGCGGGCTCATCCACATCACCAGTTCCTCGGACAGGCGGCTGATGTGCATCATCAGGAGCGCACAGGCGGCGCAGAATTCGATGGCGAAGTCGCGATCCGAGACGGCATCGAGCGAGTTCTCGCAGACGCCTTCGAAACCCAGCTGCTCGGCGACGAAGGCGCGGTCGATCGGGTAGGTGGTGCCGGCCAGCGCGGCCGAACCCAGCGGCAGGCGGGCGACACGCTTCTTGCAGTCGGCGAAGCGCTCGGCGTCACGGCCGAACATCTCGAAATAGGCCAGCATGTGGTGGCCGAAGGTGACTGGCTGCGCGACCTGCAGGTGGGTGAATCCGGGTATCGCCGTGGCGGCTTCCTTTTCCGCCAGATCGACCAGGGCGGAACGGAATTGCTTCAGCAGCACCTGGATGTCGTCGATCGCATCGCGCAGGTAGAGGCGGATGTCGGTCGCCACCTGGTCGTTGCGCGAGCGGCCGGTGTGCAGGCGCTTGCCGGCGTCGCCGACGAGCGCGGTCAGGCGCTTTTCGATGTTCAGATGCACGTCTTCCAGGTCGAGCGACCATTCGAACTTGCCCGACTCGATTTCCTCGGTGACGATGGCCATGCCGCGCTCGATGTCGGCCAGGTCCTGGGCGGCGATGATGCCCTGCTTGGCCAGCATCCGGGCGTGCGCCAGCGAGCCGCGGATGTCCTGGCGCCACATGCGCTGGTCGAAGTCGACCGAGGCCGTGTAGCGTTTGACGAGATCGGAGACCGGCTCGGAGAAGCGGCCGGCCCAGGTGTATTGATTGGCGTTGGAGGTCATGACTCTGGTCTAATATCGGACGATTGGCGACGAATTCCGGGAAATCCGCACAAAGAATGGCAAGTATACGGCAGTTTCCAGCCACACATCCGCTGCCCGACTGGCGCAATTTCGGCGTCATGCTGCGCGTCCTGCTCGGCGGCAATCTGCTGGCGCTGGCTGCGGCGCTGGTGCAGGCCCCCGACCTGGCCAGCTGGCCGGAACGTTTCGTCGCCCTGGCGGCGGTCGTCGAGCCGTGGCTGCTGATCTGCCTCGGCCTGCTGTCGCTCGGCCGCGACCTGCTCTGGCGCCTGCCGCTGCGTGCCGGCCAGGCGGCCGTGCTGGTGCTGGCCGGCGGCCTGGCCTTCGCGCTCTACGCCTACTGGCAATCTCTGCTGCCGATCGATACCGGCAACCCGTGGCGGCCGGCGCTGCTGGCGATGGCGGCTACCGGGCTGCTGCTGCTTTACTTCGAACTGCGCGCCGGCGCCTTCGATCCGGCGCTGGCCGAAGCGCGACTGGCGGCGCTGAATGCGCGGATCCGGCCGCATTTCCTGTTCAATTCGCTGAACGCCGTGCTCTCCCTGATCCGCGCCCGGCCGCAGCAGGCCGAAGAAGCGCTGGAATCGCTGTCCGACCTGTTCCGCGCCGCCATGCGCGATCCGGCCGAGCTGGTCAGCCTCGCCGACGAGATCGCGCTGGGCCGGCAATACTTCGAACTGGAACGCCTGCGCCTCGGCGAACGCCTGGCCGTCGACTGGCAGATTGCCGACGTCCGCCTCGACCTGCCGATTCCGCCGCTGATGCTGCAGCCGCTGCTGGAAAATGCCGTTTACCACGGCATTGAGCCGGCGCCCGAGGGCGGCACCGTGCGCGTCGCCATCGAGCCACGCGGCGACGAACTGCGCATCGCCATCGCCAACCCGACGCCGGCCGGCGGCAAGCTGCAGCATGTGCCCGGCAACCAGATGGCGCTGGCCAACATCCGGGAGCGCCTGGCTTTGTATTACGATCTCGAGGCCCGGCTCGAAATCGAGAACGACGCCGCTACTTACGAGGTCCGCATATTCCTGCCATGGCGAAAGAAGGCCCGCTGAAAATTCTGCTTGTCGACGACGAACCGCCGGCCCGCGAGCGCCTGCGCACGCTGCTGTCCGACATCGCCGGGCAACTGCCGAGCGAGGTCGTCGGCGAAGCCGGCAACGGCTTGGCCGCCCTCGAACTGCTGCGCCAGCAGCCGGTCGACGCAGTGCTGGCCGACATCCGCATGCCGGGCATGGACGGCATCGAACTGGCCGGCCACCTCGGGCGCTTCGAGGCGCCGCCGGCAGTGATTTTCACCACCGCCTACGACAACTACGCGGTGCAGGCCTTCGACCTCAACGCCGTCGATTACCTGTTGAAGCCGGTGCGCAGCCAGCGCCTGCTGACCGCGCTGCAGAAGCTGCGCGGCCAGCCGCCGGCCGATCCGGCCCTGCTCGCCGGCCTTGGCCGCGAATTGCGCGGTGCCGGGCGCAGCCACCTCTCCTGCCACGAGCGCGGGCGCCTGCTGCTGGTGCCGGTGGCCGAGGTGCTGTATTTCAAGGCCGACCTGAAATACGTGACGGCGCGCACGGTGGAGCGGGAATTCCTGCTCGACGAGGCGCTGACCCATCTCGAGGGCGAGTTTGCCGACCGCTTCATCCGCCTGCACCGCTCGGTGCTGGTCGCCAAGGCGGCGCTGGCCGGCTTCGAGAAGGCCGCCGGCGACGATGCCGAAGCCTACGGCTGGGCGCTGCTGCGCGGCGTGCCGGAGAAACTGCCGGTCAGCCGCCGCCAGTGGGCGGCGGCAAAAGCCGAACTTACCGCCTAAACGACGGCTTCGGGCTGAGCCTCGGCCAGCCGGGCGCTGGCCCGGCGCGGCACCAAGTCCTCGTCGAGCAGGCGCTCGATGCGGAAAAACACTTCCTGGCGCGAGAACGGCTTTCTCATGAAATCGTCGGCGCCGATGCGGCTGCCGAAAAACTGCTCCATCGCCTGTTCGTTGCCGCTCATCATGATCACCGGGATGTCGCGCGTCTGCGGATCGCGGCGGATGGCGCGCAGCGCGGCAAAGCCGTTGATGCCGGGAAGCATGATGTCGAGGAAGATCAGTTCCGGCCGCTGCGTCGGCAGCATGGCCAGGCCGGATTCGGCATCGAGCGCCTCGAAGGTCTCGTAGCCGGCCGAGCGCAGGAATTTGCGCAGCACCGTGCCGATGGTCTTCGAGTCGTCGATGATCAGCACCCGCGTGCCTTCGCGGGCATTGACCCGGGCCCGCCGGCGGCGCTCGGCGACGGGGGTTTCGGCGGCGGTCGCCGGCAGGGGCGGCGGCGGGGTGCGGAGCAGGGCTTTGAGCTGGGCGAGTATTCCCATGGGTCTTCCTTGGCACGAGGTCAAGGTGTCATTGTAGAAATGCTGATTGCATTTGTCTGCGGCTTTGCGCCGCCGCCGACAAATATTCCGCTCCCGGCGGCCGGCGGCGTTCAGGCCGGCTCGGCCAGCGCCCGGGTCACCACTTCCAGCACGTCGCGCGACAGGCCTGCGTGGTCGCGGATGTGTTCCAGCGCGGCGCGGGCGTGCGCCTGGCGGCCGGCGTCGAACTTGCGCCAGCGGTCGAAGCAGCGGGCCAGGCGCGAGGCGACCTGCGGGTTGCGATCGTGCAGGGCCAGGATCTGTTCGGCGATGAAGGCGTAGCCGCTGCCGTCGGCGGCGTTGAAGCGCACCAGGTTGGCGCCGAAGGCGCGGATCAGCGCGTAGATCTTGTTCGGGTTGCCGGCATCGAAAGCCGGGTGGGCGGTTAGCGCCTTGACCGTGGCCAGCGTGTCCGGCCGGCGGCTGGTCGATTGCGCCATCAGCCACTTGTCGACGACCAGCGCCTCGTCCTGCCAGCGGCGGTAGAACTCGGCCAGCGCCATGTCGCGCTCGGCGCAGGCGGCGGCATTGACGTTGGCCAGCGCGGCGAGGGCGGCGAACTGGTCGGTCATGTTGTCGGCGGCGCGGAACTGCTGCAGCGCCCGTTGCCGCACGGCCGGCGTATCGAGTTCGAGCAGGTAGGATAGGCACAGGTTGCGCAGCGCCCGGCGGCCGGCCTGTTCGCTGCTCGGGGTATAGGCTTCGCTGATGGCGAGACCGGCGTAAAGACCGGCGAATTCGCCTTCGAGCTGTTCGGCCAGATGCCGGCGCAGGCCGTTGCGGGCGGCGTGCAGGGCGTCCGGATCGACCGGGTCGAGGAGTTCGGCCAGCGTCGTTTCGCCAGGCAGGGTCAGCACTTCGGCGACGAAAGCGGCGCCGCGCTCGGTGTGCGTCTGCAGCAGGCGGCGGGTGGCGGCGACGAAGCTGTCCGGCCAGGTTGGCTGCCGGCCGGCGGCGATGGCCGCGGTCGCTTCCAGAATCAGGGTCGTCGCCAGGCGCTGGCCGGCTTCCCAGGCGTTGAACGAGTCAGACTCGTGGGCCAGCAATAGAGTCAGTTGTGCCGGCGTGTAGGCGAAGTCGAGATAGACCGGCGCCGAGAAGTCGCGCAGCAGCGACGGTACCGGTTCGGCAGCGAGGTTCTCGAAGATGAAGGACTGCGTCGTCTCGGTCAATTGCAGCAGGCGTTCGCTGCCCGGCAGCAGGCTGCCGTCGGCGGCGAACAGCGCGACGCGCAGCGGGATCAGGTAGGGCGCCGCATCCGTGGCGCGCGGGTTGGACTGCGTGCAGGTCAGCGTGTAGCGGCGGCTGGCGGCATCCCAGGCGCCGCTGGCGGCAATGTGCGGCGTGCCCGGCTGGCGGTACCAGCGCATGAATTGCGTGAAATCGAAGCCGGAGGCGGCGGCCATCGCCGCGACGAAGTCTTCGCAGGTCACGGCTTGGCCGTCGTGGCGGCGGAAGTACTCGTCCATGCCGGCGCGGAAGGCATCGCGGCCGATCAGGGTCTGGATCATGCGGATGACTTCGGCGCCCTTCTCGTAGACGGTCGCGGTGTAGAAGTTGTTGATCTCGACGAAGCTTTCCGGGCGCACCGGATGCGCCATCGGGCCGGCATCCTCGGGGAACTGCGCGGCGCGCAGGCCGCGCACCTCGCGGATGCGGGCAGTCTGGCGGTTGTGCAGGTCGGCGCCGAATTCCTGGTCGCGGAACACCGTCAGGCCTTCCTTCAGCGAGAGCTGGAACCAGTCGCGGCAGGTCACGCGGTTGCCGGTCCAGTTGTGGAAATACTCATGGGCGACGACCCGGTCGATGTTCTCGAAATCGACGTCGGTGGCGACGTCCGGGCGGGCCAGCACGTACTTGGTGTTGAAGATGTTGAGGCCCTTGTTCTCCATCGCCCCCATGTTGAAGTCGCCGACGGCGACGATCATGTAGTGGTCAAGGTCGCATTCGAGGCCGAAGCGCTGCTCGTCCCAGGCCATCGACTTCTTCAGCGCGGCCATGGCGTGCGGGCATTGGTCGAGCTTGCCCGGCTCGAC
>DASUZG010000274.1:0-7515 GCA_036376995.1 Azonexus sp.
TACTACTCGCTGGAAATGGCCCGCCTGCTGGAAAACGAAATCTGGGGCCAGGGCTTCCCGGCACCGCTGTTCATGGACGAGTTCGAGGTCGAGCAGCAGCGCGTGCTCAAGGAAAAGCACCTCAAGCTGCGCCTGCGCAAGGGCGGCGCCCGGATCGACGCGATCCAGTTCAATTTCAGCACGCAGCCGGGCCCCAGCGCCCGCCTCGCCTTCCGCCTGACGATCAACGAGTACATGGGCGTCGAGAGTCCGCAGTTGATGGTCGAACATCTCGAATAACCGGCCGCGCGCCAACTTTCCAAACCCCGGCGTTGGTGCAAGAATCGGCACGGGTCCGCCGCGCCGCATCGGGCCGTATACCGCCGTACCACAGGGGACCAGACGAGGATGCCGACCTTTTCGCTGAGCAGCAGACTGTGGCTGGTCCTGGCCCTGGCGATCGGCCCGTTGCTGCCGCTGACCATCGCCGACTTCCAGCGCGAACGCCAGCAGGCCGTCGCCGGTATCGACGATCTGGCGGTCAGCCTGCTGCACAATTCCGCCGTCGAGGAAGATGCCGCCCGCCGCCAGGTGCGCGAGATCCTGCGCATCATGGCCGGTGCCGACAACATGCGCGAACTCGATCCGGCGAACTGCTCGGCGCTGGCCGGCCGCCTGCTCGCGGTCACCGAGAACATCGGCAACATCGGCGCCGCCCTGCCGGACGGCAGCGTCTTCTGTTCGGCCCATCCGATCCCGCAGCCGATCAGCGTCAGCGACCGCAGCTGGTTTCAGGAAGCGCACACCGCCAGCGACGTGACCCGCGGCCAGTACTCGATCGGCCGCATCTCGGGCAAGCCCGGCGTCACCTTCGGCCTGCCGTTCCGGGCAGCTGACGGCCATCTGCGGGCCGTGCTGTTCGTTGCCATCGATATCAGCTGGTTCGACCGCATCAGCCGCAACCAGCGCCTGCCGCCGGGCTGGAGCTCGCTGCTGCTGGCAGGCGACGGCAACGTCCTGTCGCGCCACCCGGACCCGGACAGCTGGCGCGGCTCCGGGCTCGACGCCGGCAGCCGCGAACGGCTGCTGACGGCGCTGCGTCAGGGCCACGACCGGGTCACCATGAACGATGTGGACGGTGTCGAACGCCTGTTCCTGCTGCGCCACCTGCAGGTCGCCGGGGGCCAGCTGGTCGCCGCCATCGGCGCCCCGGTCAACGAGCTGACGGGCGCAGTCGATCTTCAGTTCGCGCTGCGCCTGGGCTTGCTGGGCGTGGTCGTGCTGCTCTCGATCGTGCTCGCCCGCAGCTACCTCAACCGCCTGGTCGAGCGCTGGGTCGGCCAGATGCGGGCGGCCAGCGCCGCCGTGGCCACCGGCGACTTCTCGACGCGCCTGCCCGAGAGCCGGCTGCCGGGTGAACTGGCCCTGATCAACCGCCGCTTCAACGAGATGAGCGCCGCCCTGGCCGAACGCGAAGCCCAGTTCGAGCGCGACCGCCAGGCCATCGAACAGCTCAACCGGCAACTGGCCGACCGCCTGGCGGCGCTGGAAGCTGCGGAGCAAATGCAGCGGCGGCTCACCACCGCAGTCGAGCAAAGCCCGACCAGCATCGTCATCACCGACACCGAGGCCCGCATCACCTATGTGAACCGCGCCTTCACCGCCACCAGCGGCTACCCGGCCGCCGAAGTGCTGGGCCAGAACCCGCGCCTGCTGCAGTCGGGCGAAACCCCCCCGGCGGTTTACCAAGGCATGTGGCAAACGCTGAAGGCCGGCGAAATCTGGCGCGGCGAACTGGTCAACCGGCGCAAGGACGGCTCGCTCTTCATCGAGCAGGTCACCATCTCGCCGGTGCGCGGCGCCGACGGCACGATCGGCCAGTATGTCGCGGTCAAGGAAGATGTCACCGAACGGCTGCGCATCGAACGGGAACTGGCCAACCATCGCCAGCACCTCGAACAGCTGGTCGCCAGCCGTACCGCCGAACTGGCCCACGCCAAGGCGGCGGCGGAAGCGGCCAACCAGGCCAAGTCGGCCTTCCTGGCCAACATGAGCCACGAAATCCGCACGCCGATGAATGCCATCATCGGCCTCAACTACCTGTTGCTGAAGAGTCCGGTCGACGCGGCCCAGCGCGACAAGCTGCAGAAGGTGACGAATGCCTCCGAACACCTGCTGCAGGTGATCAACGACATTCTCGACCTGTCGAAGATCGAGTCCGGCAAGCTCGAACTCGAGCGCCTGCCGTTCTCGCCGCTGGAAGTATTGCAGGCAACCGCCGCGGTGATCCGCGACCAGGCACTGGGCAAGGGCCTGCAGCTCGCCGTCGAGGGCAACGGCCTGCCCGCCCGGGTGGTCGGCGACGCCCAGCGGCTGCGCCAGGTGTTGATCAACTTTGCCGGTAATGCGTTGAAATTCACCCGCACCGGTTCGATCCGCCTGGCCGGCGAAGTACTGGCCGACGACGGCGACACCGTGCTCTGCCGCTTCACGGTCAGCGACACCGGCGTCGGCATCCGGGCCGACGACCTGCCGCGGCTGTTCAAGCCCTTCGAACAGCTGGATGCCTCGACCACGCGGCAATACGGCGGCACCGGGCTGGGCCTGGCCATCGCCCAGCACCTGGCGCGGCTGATGGATGGCGAGGTCGGCGTCGACAGCACGCCGGGCCAGGGCAGCCGTTTCTGGATCACCGCCCGGCTCGGCAAGGCCGCGCCGCAGGAAGCGCCAATCCCTGTCACTCCCGGCAGCCGGCAGTTGCAGGGCCACGTGTTGCTGGTCGAGGACGAGCCGCTTAATCGCGAGATCGGCTGCGACCTGCTGAGCGCCGCCGGCATCGCCGTGGATATCGCCGAGAACGGCCTGGCCGCCGTCGAGCGCGCCCAGGAGTACCGCTACGACCTGATCCTGATGGATGTCCAGATGCCGGTCCTCGACGGCCTCGACGCCACCCGCCGCATCCGTTCGCTGGCCGGCGGCCGCGACATCCCGATCGTGGCGCTGACCGCCAATGCCTACAGCGAGGACCGCCAGCGCTGCCTGGCAGCCGGCATGGACGATTTCCTGGCCAAACCGGTGGAACCGGAGGCGCTGTACGCCATTCTCGCCAAGTACCTGCGCGCGGGCGCCAGCCGTGATACCGGCAGCCCCTGCGACATGCCGCCATCGGCGCCCGACGCCGCCGCCCTGGGCCAGCTCGCCGACCTGCTGCGCACCGGCGACGTCGAGGCCGGACCGCTGTTCAACCGCCAGCAGGCGGCACTCCAGGCAGCCTTCCCGGAACAGTGTGCGGCGCTGCGCCAGGCCATCGGCAATTACGACTACGAAGCGGCGCTGCCGATCGTCGAAACGATGCTCAAGCGGCTTGCCTGAGTCGCCGCCGCGCGGCGCAGTATAATCGGCGGTTTAGCAACGAACTGCAGGAACCCCCATGGAAGCCGAACACATCAACAGCATCTCCAACAAGCTCGACGACCTGGCGCAGCGCGCCGCCGAGCTTCGGAGGTATCTTTGACTACGATCACAAGCGCGAACGCCTGACCCTCCTCAACCAGGAGATGGAAGATCCCAAGATCTGGGACGATCCGAAACGCGCCCAGGAACTGGGCAAGGAAAAGAAATCGCTGGAAGACATCGTGCTCGTCCTCGAAGCCGTGGACAGCGGCGTCAATGACGGCCGCGAACTGTTCGCTATGGGCAAGGACGACGGCGACGACGACACTCTGCTCGCCGTCGAGGCCGACAATGCCGAGCTGGAACAGAAGCTCGCCGCCCTCGAATTCCGCCGCATGTTCAACAACCCCTCCGACCCGATGCCCTGCTTCCTGGAAATCCAGGCCGGCGCTGGCGGTACCGAGGCCCAGGACTGGGCGTCGATGCTGCTGCGCATGTACCTGAAATTCGGCGAAAAGAAGGGCTTCTCGGTCGAGGTCATGGAAGAATCGGAAGGCGACGTCGCCGGCATCAAGAGCGCCACCGTCAAGTTTTCCGGCGACTACGCCTACGGCACGCTGCGCACCGAGACCGGCATCCACCGCCTGGTCCGCAAGTCGCCGTTCGACTCCAATGCTCGGCGCCATACCAGCTTCACCTCGGTGTTCGTGTTCCCGGAAGTCGATGAGTCGATCGAGATCAACATCAACCCGGCCGACGTGCGCACCGACACCTACCGCGCTTCCGGCGCCGGCGGCCAGCACATCAACAAGACCGACTCCGCGGTGCGTCTGACCCACGTGCCGACCGGCATCGTCGTGCAGTGCCAGAACGACCGTTCGCAGCACCGCAACCGCGACGAAGCCTGGCAGATGCTGCGTGCCCGCCTCTACGAGTTCGAACTGCGCAAACAGCAGGCCGAGCAGCAGAAGCTGGAAGACGCCAAGTCCGACATCGGCTGGGGCCACCAGATCCGCTCCTACGTGCTCGACCAGAGCCGGATCAAGGATCTGCGCACCAACCACGAGACCGGCAACACCCAGGCCGTGCTCGACGGCGACCTCGATCCCTTCATCGAGGCCAGCCTCAAGCAGGGCGTCTAAACGGTCGTACCCCAGCTGTGACCCGTCTCCTGGCCTGGCTGGCCGGCACGCTGCTGGTGCTGGCGCTGGCCGCCGGGGGTTTGGGTCTGGCCGCCCTCGAGCGGCAGCCGCGGGTCAGCCGGGCGGCGACCATCGCCCCGCAGGCCGTCGCCCAGGCCCGCCATCTGCTGCTCCGCAACGACCCGCGCCGGCTGCAGGCCGGCGAAGCGCGGCAAACCGCAATCCCGGCCGAACTGCTCGACGAGGCGGTCAATTACGCGGCCACCCGCTTCCTGCACGGGCGCGGCGCGCTGACCCTGGCCGAGCGCCAGGCGCAATTGCAACTGAGCCTCAGCCCGCCCTGGCTGGCCGGCGCCGCCTACCTCAACATCACGGCCGGCCTGGCCGACCATGACGGCCTGCCGGCCATCGACAGCCTGCGCCTCGGCGCCCTGCCACTGCCGCCAGCCCTGGCCGAGCCGCTGCTCGGCCGCCTGCTGGCCGCCGCCGGCCACGAGCGCGAATGGCAACTGGCGCGGCAGGCGATCCGCAGCGTGCGCTTCGATGGCGAACACCAGCGCCTGGTCGTTGCCTATGTCTGGCAGCCCGCGTTGCTCGAACGGGCCCGTGCGCTGGCAGTGCCACCGGCCGACCTGGCGCTGATCGACGCCGCCCACCGGCGTCTGGCCGGCCTGCTGGCCGCGCATCCGGCCGGCAGCCGGGTGCCGCTGGCATCGCTTCTCGCCCCGCTACTGCAGACGCCCTCCAATCCCGCCTACCCGGCGCGCCGGGCGGCGCTGCTGGTGCTCGCCGCCTACCTGGCCGAACGCAATCTGGCGGCGCTATTGCCCGAGGCGGCTGCCTGGCCGCGCCTGCCGCCGGTGGAGCTGACGCTGGCCCGGCGCTACGACAGCGCCCAGCATTTCGTCATTTCGGCAGCGCTCGCCGCCTGGGCCGGCGAACCGCTGGCCGAAGCCATCGGCACCTACAAGGAGCTGGCCGATGCCCGCCACGGCAGCGGCTTCTCGTTCGCCGACCTGGCTGCCGACCGGGCCGGCACCGCCTTCGGCGAGCTGGTGGCCGCCGATGCGCCGGCGCTGACCGCACTGCTGGCCGGCCAGCCGGAAGATGCCGATCTGCTGCCGACGCTCGATGGCCTGCCGGAATATCTGCCGCAGCAGGAATTCCGCCGCCGCTACGGCGGCCCCGGCCAGCCGGCCTACGAGCGCCTGCTGGCCGAGATCGCGCAGCGCGTCGCGCATCTGCCGCTGTACCGGCACCAAGGAGCCCCCCGACCATGAACGGCAATCTTTTCGCGGGCCTGCCGGCCCTCGGCGGCGACGAGCAATTCCACGAACTGCTGGCCCGTCCGGGGCTGCGCATCGAACGCATCGTCTCCAGCGGCCAATGCAGCCCGCCGGATTTCTGGTACGACCAGGCCGAGGGCGAATGGGTGGTCGTGCTGCAGGGCGAGGCGAAACTGCGCTTCGCCGACGAGCCCTCGGTCCGCCATTTGCAGGCCGGCGACTTCGTTGATATTGCCCCGCATCGCCGCCATCGCGTCGACTGGACCCCGGCCGACCGGCAGACGGTCTGGCTGGCGGTGTTCTACCCGGCCTGAATCACTTCCGGACCGGCTGGTTGCGACCGGAGAACTGGTCGCTCAGCCGCATGGCCCCGTCGCTGAAGCTGCCGCGCGGATTGCTCGCGCAATAACGATTGAGATGGTTCTCGATGGTGCCGCTGGAGATGGTGGACACCTGCTGCTTCGGCAGCGCGTAGTTGTGGCCGCTGAGAAAGCCACGAACCCAGACAACGTAGGCGGCACGCTGATCGGAATCGCCCTTCGACGCACTCCAGGCAGCGCAGGACATGTCGTCGAAACCGAGCACATTCTGCGCCGTCGCCGGCGCTGCAGCGAGACCGAACGAGACGGCGGCAGCCACGGCCAATCGGGTGAATCCTGTTGTCTGCATCGACGCTCCCTGTGCTCAGGCGGTCAGTATATGCCCCACGGTCCGCAGTGCGATGCCGAGGCAGGCGCCGAGCGCCGCCGGTTTCCACACCGCAGCGATGCGCGGCCCGGCCGAGATCAGAACAGCGACGCCGGGCAGGTCGAATGGCGAAATCAGGAAACCGGCGCTGGCGTTGAGCAGCTCCGCGCTGATCTGGCCGGCCCGGCGCATCTCGTCCATCACCCCCATCATCGCCGTACCGCCGGCAATGTATTTGGTCAGCGTCGGCAGGATCAGCGCCCGGTCGATGGACAGGGCTGTAAGCAGTGGCGCCAGCGCCAGCGTCAGGGCATCGATGGCGCCCGAGGTACGCAGCGCGGTGACGATCACCAGCGACAGCACCAGCATCGGAATGGCACCGACCGCCAGCTTGAACGCCTCGGCGCCGGCCCGGTTGATCACATCGAGAATGCCCTTGGCGCTCTCGGCAACCGGATGCTGCAGACTTTCGTCGAGCCGCCCCTCGGCCGCCGACAACGAGCGCCCGAACAGGTAGTAGGTCGCCGCCGCCGCCACCAGGCCGCCGATCAGCGACCACACCAGCGTCAGCGCGATATCCAGACCCATCGTCATCATCGGCAGCGCGGCATTGGCCTGCGACATGGCGAACACCATCGCCAGCGTCGCCGCAATGTGCCGGTCGGACGCCCCACGCGTTTCCATCATCGCCAGCGTCGCCATCGGCGCCGCGAAACTGACGAAATTGATCTGCAGCGCGGCAAACACCCCCAGCCCGGTCAGCCCCACCGGCTTCAACACCGGCGCCAGCCGCGCCACGATCCAGTCGAGCACGCCACGCGCCTCCAGCAAACGCATCAACGACAGCATCACGACCATTACCGGCAGAAGAATAAACAGAGCCAGCTCGACGGCAGAACGGCCAGCCTTGAGGATGATATCGATCAGGATTTCCATGGGATGCGATTATTTCATCGCCACCGCCCATCGGCGAGGGGCTGGGCCGCCATCGAGCATGCGATTTCGGTCTGCAGCGACGGCGGCGGGGC
>DASUZG010000275.1:0-5908 GCA_036376995.1 Azonexus sp.
ACGGTCTCGATGGCGCGCGGCACGGCCCAGGTATCGGGAGTGGCGAAGTAGTCGGCGAGCAGGCCGCGCACCGTGTATTCGGCGGCTTCGCGCCCGCCCTTGTGGCCGCCGATGCCGTCGGCGACCGCGGCGATGATGCCCTTGTTCTCGAGTTCCTGTCCTTCCGGCGTGGCAACGCCGCAAAAATCCTCGTTCCGGTCGCGCGGACCGGTCAGGGACGAATAGCCAACGGCAACCTGGAGGGGCATGGATGGACAGGTGGGAGGTGGGGATCGGGGCGGGCTGGGCCGGTCTGCCCGGCACCGCCTCGATCCTAGCAGCTAATCGCCGGCGCCTGCCCTCAGATCTTTGCCGTGGTCAGGTGGCTGGCGCCCCAGGTGGTGCGCCAGCGGGTCTTGACGCCGGTCAGGCCGACCAGGGCCAGCACGGCGAGCGCGGCGAAGATCAGGAAGCCGACCTGGTAGCTGCCGGTCATCTGCTTCGAGTAGCCGAGGCTGGACGCCAGGTAGAAGCCGCCGACACCGCCGGCCATGCCGACCAGGCCGGTCATGACACCGATTTCCTTCTTGAAGCGCTGCGGCACCAGCTGGAACACCGCGCCGTTGCCCATGCCCAGCGAGAGCATGGCGCAGACGAAAACGACCAGCGCCATCCAGGCTTCCGGCAGGCCGAAGCTGACGATGGCCAGGAAGATGGCGGCGAAGATGTACATCACCGTCAGCGACTTGACGCCGCCGATGCGGTCGGCAACGTTGCCGCCGATCGGGCGCACCAGGGAGCCGGCGAACACGCAGCCGGCGGTGAAAAAGCCCGCCGTCTTGGGATCGAGCCCGTACTGGGTGTTGAAGTAGATGACCAGCGAGGAGGCCAGGCCGACGAAGCCGCCGAAGGTCACCGAGTAGAAGAACATGAACCACCAGGCATCCTTGTCCTTCAGCACCTTCAGGTACTCGGCCAGGGTCTTCGGCGGCGGCGCGTCCGGCGCATCCTTGGCCATGAAGCAGAAGGCAATCAGCACCAGCACCAGCGGAATCAGCACGATGCCGAAGACGTTGGTCCAGCCGAAGGCGGCGGCCAGGCCAGGCGCGAACAGCGCGGCCAGCGCGGTGCCGGAGTTGCCGGCGCCGGCGATGCCCATCGCCGTGCCCTGGTGCTCGGCCGGATACCAGCGCGAGGCGAGCGGCAGCGCGGCGGCGAAGGACGCACCGGCGACGCCGAGGAACAGACCGAGGATCAGCACTTCGCCGTAGGAATGGACGCCGGCCAGCCAGGCGTAGGCCATGGCGCCGATGACGATGATCTGGCCGATGATGGCCGCCTTCTTCGGCGACAGGCGGTCGACCAGGATGCCCATGACGATGCGCAGCAGCGCCCCGGCCAGCACTGGGGTGGCGACCATCAGGCCCTTTTCGGCGTGGCTCAAACCGAGGTCCTTGGCGATGCCGACGCCGAGCGGGCCGAGGATGACCCAGACCATGAAGGCCAGGTCGAAGTAGAGGAAGGCCGCCAGCAGCGTGGGCGTGTGACCGGCCTGCAGGAATGATTTCTTGTCCATGTGCGTGCTCTCGAAAGTAAGGCTCCCGAAGGGAGCGAATAACCAAAAAAACTTTCAGCGCATGACATCGTTATCATTGCCCGCCGCCGTTGACGG
This sequence comes from Azonexus sp., assembly GCA_036376995.1. GTDB lineage: Bacteria > Pseudomonadota > Gammaproteobacteria > Burkholderiales > Rhodocyclaceae > Azonexus. The sequence goes on from DASUZG010000275.1 coordinate 1,652, forward strand.
GTGAATCGCTGTGCTGCCGTGCACAACGCAAGCGGCGTGCCAAAGCGATCAGCCCTTTATTTTTCAAGGCTTTTCCTTTCGCAGCGGCAGCGCGGGCGGCCGCCGCCGCCGGAATCCGCACCAAAACGGCGCACCATTCGCCACGGCGGTGCGGCCGCCGGCCTCAGGCGATGCCGTGCGCCCGGGCGAGCAGGGAAATCAGCAGCAGGATGGCGAGCAGCAAGGAGACGCTCTTCCAGAAGACCAGCGGATGGCGCTCGATCAGCGGCGGCCGGGTCTTGTTGAGGAAGGCCTGGTTCGGGTGGTGCAGGTCGAACACGAATTCCGACAATTCCTCGTAGCGCTCGAAGGTATCCGGATGCACGGCCTTGCGGAGGGTGTCGTCGATCCAGGCGGGAATTTCCCGTTCCTCGCTGAGCACGCTGCGGTAGACCAGCTTGCGTTGGGCGGCCCGGGTCCGCGACTGCGGAACCCGGGTACCGTAGGGAAAGCGTCCGGACAGCATCTGGTAGGCGATGACGCCGAGCGAATAGAGATCGGCGCGCGGCCCGCCCGGCTCACCAAGGAAATATTCGGGTGCGGCGTAGAGCGCAGCGCCGAGCAGGTTGATCTGCTCGATCGGCGTTTCCACCTCCTCCAGGCCGGCGACGCGGGTGGCGCCGAAATCGATGATCTTCACGGTGCCGGTGGCATCGATCATGATGTTGTCCGGCTTCAGGTCCTGGTGAATCATCTCCAGCCGGTGGAAGGCCTGCAGCCCCTTGGCGATCTGCTCCAGGATGCCGCGCACGGCCGCCAGCTCCGGTTTGGGATTGTCGATCAGCCATTGGGTGAGGGTCTGGCCCTCGATGTACTCGGTGACGACGTAGATGCTGTGCCGCGGTCGCGTCTGCGAACAGGGCTTCAGCACATGCGCGCTGTCGATGCGGCGGGCGATCCACTCCTCGAGCAGGAAACGCTCGAGCGCCGCCGGGTTGGCCTGCATATCGACCGAGGGCGTCTTGATCACCACCCGCTCGCCGCTGTCCCGATCGAGCGCCAGGTAGATGTGGCTGCGCGCACTGCGCTTGAGCACCCGCACGATCTGGTAGCCCTCGAACTCATTGCGCGCTTCGAGTTGCGGCGGACACGGCAGGTCGGAAAGCTGGCGGAAGACCTCGTTGGCTTCCGGATCCGGCAATTCGTCGATGCGGATCAGCTGGATGGTCAGGTTGTCGCCGCTGCCGCGCTGCAGCGCTTCTTCGGCAATTGCCCGGGCCGCCGCGTCGAGATCGGCAGCGGCGGCCAGGGCAGCCTGGACGCAGGCGGCATCGGTATATTCATGGATGCCGTCGGTAGCCAGCAGCAACACGTCGCCGACCGCCACCGGCGCCTGGACATAGTCGATCTCGACCTTGCGATCCATGCCCAACGCCCGCGCCAGGTAGCTTTGCTGCGACGACACCCAGACGCGGTGATCCTCGGTCAGCTGCACCAGTTCGCCACCGCGCAGGCGGTAGATGCGCGCATCGCCGACGTGGAACAGGTGCGCCGTCGTCGATTTGATGACCAGCCCGCTGAAGGTGCAGACGTAGCCGCGCTCACGGTCGTAGCGGTGCTGGCTCTGCTGGGTCTGCGCATGCAGCCAGGAGTTGGTCGCCGCCAGCACCTGCTCGCCGGACTTCTTCACCGACCAGGCATCGGCGGTGCAGTAGTAGTCCTCGAGGAAACCGGTGACCGCCGACTGCGCCGCCTGCTGGCTGACCGGGCTGCTGCTGATGCCGTCGGCCAGGGCCACGGCGATGCCCTTGGCGGACAGCTGTGGCTCACGCGGAATATTGACGCCATGGAAATCCTGATTGAGTTCCTTGCGCCCCTTGTCGGAGTACTGCCCGATGGCAACTTGCAGATGACGGCCCATGGCGATCCCCGTTCTCCGACCAGGATTGAAAAAGCCCCCGACCGGCGGGGGCTGTGCAGTCTACGCCGGATCAGGCGGGTTTGCGCTTGGGCGCGGTGCGCACGTGGGTCGAGTACAGCGTCAGGCCGACGAAGGCCAGGCCGCCGACCAGGTTGCCGACGACGGTCGGCAGTTCGTTCCACACGAAGTAGTCGTACAGCGTGAAATTGCCGCCCAGCATCAGGCCGGACGGGAACAGGAACATGTTGACGATGGAGTGCTCGAAACCCATGTAGAAGAACACCATGATCGGCATCCACATGGCCACGACCTTGCCGGTGACGTTGGTGCAGATCATGGCGCAGACGACGCCGGTCGACACCATCCAGTTGCACAGCACGCCGCGGATGAACAGGGTCAGCATGCCGGCGGCGCCGTGCGCGGAATAGCCTACCGTGCGGCCTTCGCCGATGGTGCCGATTTTCTGGGCGACGGCATTGGGGGCCTCGGTGAAGCCGAAGGTCCAGATGATGGCCATCATCACCGCCACCGTCAGCGCCCCGGCGAAATTGCCGGTAAACACCAGGCCCCAGTTGCGCAGGATGCCATTGATCGTGACGCCCGGACGCTTGTCGATCAGCGCCAGGGGGCACAGCGTGAACACCCCGGTCAGCAGGTCGAAACCGAGCAGATACAGCAGGATGAAGCCGACCGGAAACAACATCGCGCCCACCAGCGGCTGGCCGGTCTGGACGGTCACCGTCACCGCGAAGGCCGCGGCGAGCGAAAGGATGGCGCCGGCCATGTAGGCGCGGATCAGGATGTCGCGGGTGGACATGAAAATTTTGGATTCACCGGCATCGATCATTTTGGTGACGAATTCGGTCGGCGCAAGATAGGCCATGGTTTTCCTTTTGCTGATTCGTTGTTATGTCGGGAGGCCGGCAGCCCGCTCTCCGGGCCGCCCCCCTTCCCCGTGAGTGCCGCCGCCCTCAGACGGCGAGGAACACTTCGCCGCCCTCGACCTTGACGTCGAAACGGCCGCAGGAGCCGTTGTCCGGGGCCACGGCCTGGCCATCGGCGAGGCCGATGTTCCAGCCGTGCAGCGGGCAGGTCACCTTGTGGCCATGCACGATGCCCTGCGACAGCGGCCCGCCCTTGTGCGGGCACTTGTCGTGCAGCGCGAACACCTCGTCGCCGGCGGTGCGGAAAATCGCGATGTCGCCGCCGCTCAGGCGCTGCACGACACGCGAACCCAGTTGCGGAATGTCTTCCAGCTTGCAGATCAGTTTCCAGTTCATTTGAATATCCAGTCGTCGGTTATCGGTTGTCGGGTAGCGGCGCTCTCAGGCTTCCAGCTTGATCGGGATGAATTGCTTGATCGCCTGCTGCTCGCGCGAGGTCTGCCACGGGTCCTTGGCATCCTTCAGCGCGTCGACCAGCTGCGCGTACAGCGCCTTGCGCCCCTCCTCGTCCTCGACGATCTTGCCCTTGACGTAGTCGAGGCCGACGCGCTCCAGCCAGTGGCAGGTGCGCTCCAGGTACCAGCCTTCCTGGCGGTAGAGTTCGAGGAAGGCGCCGGAATATTCCATGACTTCCTCGTCCGAGGTGACCTTGCACAGGAACTGCGCGACCTCGGTCTTGATGCCGCCGTTGCCGCCGACGTACAGCTCGTAGCCGGAATCGACGCCGATCACGCCGACGTCCTTGATGCCGGCTTCGGCGCAGTTGCGCGGGCAGCCGGAGACGGCCAGCTTGACCTTGTGCGGCGCGTACATGTCGAACAGCATCTTCTCGAGCTTGACGCCCATGTCCATCGCGAGCTGCGTGCCGAAGCGGCAGTGTTCCTTGCCGACGCAGGTCTTCACGGTGCGGATCGACTTGCCGTAGGCGTGGCCGGAAACCATGCCGGCAGCGTTCAAGTCGGCCCAGATGCCGGGCAGGTCTTCCTTCTTGATGCCGAGCAGGTCGATGCGCTGGCCGCCGGTGACCTTCACCGTCGGCACGTTGTACTTCTCGGCGGCGTCGGCAATGGCGCGCAGTTCGGCCGGCGTCGTCAGGCCGCCCCACATGCGCGGCACCACCGAGTAGGTGCCGTCCTTCTGGATGTTGGCGTGGGCGCGCTCGTTGATGAAGCGCGACTGCGGATCGTCCTTGGCTTCGTGCGGCCAGGTCGAGATCAGGTAATAGTTCAGCGCCGGGCGGCACTTCTCGCAGCCGTTCGGGTTCTTCCATTCGAGGGCCGCGAACACCGCTTCCTTGCTGGTCAGGTGGCGCTCGCGGATGGCCGTGCGGACATCCTTGTGCGAATGCTCGGTGCAGGCGCAGACCGGCTTCTTGTCGGAAGCGGCCGGGGTGTAGGCGCCGCCGATGGTGGA
>DASUZG010000276.1:0-6341 GCA_036376995.1 Azonexus sp.
CAGTACCGCCGCAAACAGCAGCGCTGCAGTGCTGAGCGGCCTCGTCGCCGGCGACGACCTGACGGTCCACTCCTTCGCGGGTATCTTCACCGACAAGAATGCCGGCACCGGCAAGACGGTGCTCCTGCTCAACGGCTACTCCGGCATGGACCTGGGCAACTACACCGTCGCCGACCAGGCCACCACCACCGCCAGCATCACCCCCAAGACGCTGACCGTCTCCGGCCTCAGCGCCAACAACAAGGTCTACGACGGCACCACCGCGGCGACGCTGAGCACCGCCGGCGCAGTTTTCAGTGGCCTCGTTGCCGGCGACGATATCGTCGCCAGCGGCAGCTTCGCCGACAAGAATGCCGGCAGCGGCAAGACGGTGACCCTGGCCTTCGGCGGCGCCGATGCCGGCAACTATGCCGTCGGCGGCCAGACCACGGCCACTGCCGGCATCAGCCCCAAGACCGTCACCCTCTCGGGCATCACCGCCTCCGACAAGGTTTATGACGGCACCCTCAACGCCAGCGTGAACACCGGTGCTGCGGCGCTCAGCGGTATCGTCGCCGGCGACGACCTGAGCTTCACCGCCTTCGGTGGCAGCTTCGCCGACAAAAACGCCGGCACCGGCAAGACGGTGAACCTGCTCAATGGCTATTCCGGTCTGGACCTGGGCAACTATGCCATCGTCGACCAGGCCACCACGAGCGCCAGCATCACCCCGCGCCCGCTCACCGTCGCCCTCACCGGCACGGTCAGCAAACCCGCCGACGGCACCACCGCAGCCACCCTCGCCACGGCCAACTACGCACTCGCCAATGTCGTTGCCGGCGAATCGGTGTACGTGCACCAGACGGCCGGCAGCTACGACGACCCGACGCTTGGCGCCGGAAAAACCGTCAGCACGACCCTTGCCATCGGCGATTACGCAGCCGGGACCGGTACGCGCCTGGCCAATTACCAGCTCGTCACCGGTCCCGTTTCTGCCGCGGTGGGCGAAATCCTGGCCCCGCAGCCCGACCGCGGGGCGCCATCCACTGCCGAGACTGGCGCCTACACCGGCGCCCTGGCCGCCGCCATCAGCAACGCGACGGCAAATCCGGCCCTGATCGCCGCACTGTCCGCGGCAAGCTCGGGTGCCGGCGGCCAGCGCCCGCCACTGGCCGCCCTGCACATCATCGATGGTGGCCTGCGCCTGCCTCAGGAATAACGGATCCGATGCCTCTTTCCTTCCGCTCGCGCCCCCATCCCCTCGCCCTCCTGGTCGTCGCATGGCCGGCATGGGGGCAATCCCCGCCGCCTCCCGACGCCGGCCAAGTGCTGCGCGAGGTCGAGCGGCCGGTCACCCTGCCGCCCCATCCTGCGCCGATCCTGCAATTGCCGGCGGAAAAGGAGAGCCCGGCCGATCACCGGATGCGCTTCGTGGTCCGCGAAGTGCGGCTCGACGGCGGCGAGGCGCTGGACACGGCCTCCATCGCGGCCGAACTGTCCGCCCTGGCTGGCACGGAGGTGAGTCTGGCCGACCTGCGGCGCGAGGCCTCGCGCTTGACGCAAATACTGCGCGAGGCGGGCTACGCGCTGGCCCGCGTCGTGGTGCCGGCCCAGGAAATTCGCGACGGCACGGTACGCTTCCTGGTCCTGGAAGGACGGCTGGGCCGGATCAGCACCGACAACCGGAGTGCGCTGGAGGACGCCCACCTCGCTGCCTTGCTGCATGCCCAGGTGCCTGCCGACGCGCCGCTACAAACGGCGCAGCTGGATCGCGCGCTGCAGTTATTGTCAGACTTGTCTGGCGCCGGAATGGTGACGGGCACCCTCGCGCCCGGCGACCGGGTCGGCACCTCCGACCTGGCCGTGGCTGTGCTGCCGGGCAAGGCGCTGGCGGGCGAAATCTCCATCGACGACCATGGCAACCACTACACGGGCCGGAACCGCCTCAATGCATGGCTCGACGCCAACAGCCCGGCAGGCTGGGGGGAGCGCCTGCGGGTGAGCCTGACGGCCACCGACGAGTCGCTCTACTACGGCCGGATCGCCTACGACCTGCCGATGGGCGCCGACGGCCTGCGCCTGGGCGCGGCCGTGTCGCGTAGCGTCTACGAACTGGGGCGCGGCTTTGCCGAACTCAAGGCCCACGGCACGGCTGATACCGCAAGCATTTACGGCAGCTACCCGCTGCTGCGCAGCCGGTCGTCGAACCTGGTGCTGGGTGGCAGTGTGGAACAGCGCCAGTTGGCGGACCGCGTCGACGCCACCGACAGCGCCACCGACAAATCGGCCACCGTCCTGACGATTTCGCTGGAAGGCGACTGGCAGGACGGCTTCGCCGGCGGTGCGGTCTCGCACGTGCGGCTGGCAGCTTCCAGCGGCCACCTGGAGATCGACACGCCGGCAGCGCGGATCCTCGATGACGCCGGCCCGCAGAGCGCCGGCGGCTACGCCAAGTGGCAGGCGTCCCTCTCCCGCCTGCAAGCCATCGGGGCCACCACCCGGCTCTACGCCGGCCTGCAGGGCCAGTGGGCCGGCAAGAACCTCGACTCGTCGGAGAAATTCACCCTGGGTGGGGCCTACGGGGTGCGGGCCTACCCCCAGGGCGAAGGCGTCGGGGACGAAGGGGCGCTGGTGACCCTGGAATTGCGCCAGGACCTCGGGTCCGGACTGGAGGCCAAGGGCTTCTACGACTGGGGATCGGTGCGCATCAACAAGAACGATTTCAGCACCGCCGCCAATTCGCTGACCCTGGCCGGGTACGGGCTGGGGCTGGGCTGGCGGCGCGGCGGCTTCTTCCTGTCGGCAGCCATCGCCTGGCGTGATCGCCAGGCCGCCGTCTCCGCGCCGGACAAGTCTGTCCGCACCTGGCTGCAGCTGGGGTGGACCTTCTGATCGACGACCGGCCGCCGGCCCCGGTTAACTAGTAAACGATCTCGACGTTGGCCGGCTGCAGCCAGCCGCCGAGGGCGTCGAGCAAGGCGTCCTCGAGTCGGACGCGGGCGCCCTGGCCGAGCAGCAGTTCGCATTCGGCCTCGGCGTTGCTGTAGCGGATGCGCACCGGCGCCGGGCCCGGGGCGAACGGGGCGAGCAGCGACTTCAGCTTGCGGGCGTCGGCATTGCCGTTCATTTTCAATAGCAGGTGCTTGGAGAAGCGCGCCCGCGCTTCGCCCAGCGTCAACAGCTTGTCGGCGGCCACCGCATTGCTGCCGGAAAATTCGTCGTAGCGGACCTTGCCTTCGATGACCAGCACTTCGTCGGTGACGATCTTGTGCCGCTCGGCCTCGAACAGTTCGTTGAAGACCGAGACCTCGATCATGCCGGTGCCGTCGTCGAGCTGGACGAACAGCATCTTGCCGCGCCGGGTCATCAGCGAGCGCACGCCGACCACGATGCCGGCCAGCGTCGTCAGTTCCTTGGCCGGCTGCAGCTGGTTGAGCGGACGGCGGACGAAGCGCGCCAGCTCCTTCTTGCAGGTATTGTACGGGTGGCCGGAGAAGAAGAAGCCAAGTGCCGTCTTTTCCTCCATCAGCTGCGTCTTCTCGTCCCAGGGCTTGACCGCGACGTACTCCGGGGCATGCGCCTCGGCGACTTCGGCGATGTCGAATAGGCTCGTCTGCATCGCGTCGCGCTCGGCCTGTTCGGCGAAATCCATGGCCACACCGACGGAGGCCAGCAGGCGGTGGCGGTCGGGCCGGCCGTCGGCCTCGCGCGCCGGTGCGATGCCGTCGAAGGCACCGGCCTTGATCAAGGCCTCGATGGTGCGGCGATTGACCATGCGCTTGTCGCAGCGCTTGCAGAAGTCGAACAGGTCGGTGAACGGTCCGCCCTCGGCGCGCGCCTTCAGGATCACGTTGACTGCCTGCTCGCCGGTACCCTTGACCGCGCCCAGGCCATAGCGGATGGTCTCGCGGTCGACCGGCTCGAAGCGGTAGTTCGAGGCATTCACATCCGGACCGAGGACCTTCACCTTGTTGGCGATGGTGTCCTCGTAGAAGATCTTCACCGTGTCGGTATTGTCCATGTCGGAGGACATGGTCGCCGCCATGAAGGCCGCGCAGTGGTAACGCTTGAGCCAGGCAGTGTGGTAGGTGACGACGGCGTAGGCGGCGGTGTGCGACTTGTTGAAGCCGTATTCCGCGAACTTGGTCATCAGGTCGAACAACTGCTCGGCCAGCGCCGGATCGTAGCCGCGCTCCTTGGCGCCGGCGGCGATGGTCTCGCGGTGCTTGGCCATTTCCTCGGGCTTCTTCTTGCCCATCGCCCGGCGCAGCATGTCGGCGCCACCGAGCGTGTAGCCGCCGATGATCTGCGAGATCTGCATCACCTGTTCCTGGTACACGATGACGCCGTAGGTCGGCGACAGGCAGGCGGTCAGGTCGGGGTGGAAATAGTCGATGGCCTGCTGGCCCTTCTTGCGCAGGATGAAGTCGTCCACCATCCCGGAGCCGAGCGGGCCGGGACGATAGAGCGCGAGCACGGCGATGATGTCTTCGAAACGGTCGGGCGCGAGCTTTTTGAGGAGCTTCTTCATGCCTTCCGATTCGACCTGGAAGATCGCCGTGGTGTTGGCGTCCTTCAGGATCTGGTAGGCGCCGGGATCGTCGAAGCCGAGCGCCATCAGGTCGAGCTTCTCGCCGGTCATCCGGCGGATGTACTCGACGGCCAGTTCGATAATCGTCAGGTTTCTCAGGCCGAGGAAGTCGAACTTCACCAGGCCGGCCTTCTCGACGTCGTCCTTGTCGAACTGCGAGACGGGCGACGCGTCGGCGCCGGGCGCCTGGTAGATCGGGCAGAAGTCGGTGATCTTGCCCGGCGCGATCAGCACGCCGCCGGCGTGCATGCCGACGTTGCGGGTCAAATCCTCCAGACGGCCGGCCAGGTCGAACAGCTCGCGCACGGTTTCGCCGTCGCCGTCGCCTTCCATCATTTCCTTCAGCTGCGGCTCCTGCTCCAGGGCTTCGGCCAGCGACACCGGCTTGTTCTGGACGATCGGGATCAGCTTCGAGATGCGGTCGCACATCGAGTACGGCAGGCCGAACACGCGGCCGACGTCGCGGATCACCGCCTTCGACGACATGGTGCCGAAGGTGGCGATCTGGCTGACCGCCTGCGGCCCGTAGTGCTCGCGCACGTACTCGATGACGCGCCAGCGGTTGTCCTGGCAGAAGTCGATATCGAAGTCGGGCATCGACACCCGCTCGGGGTTGAGGAAGCGCTCGAACAGCAGCGCGTAGGCCAGCGGATCGAGGTCGGTGATGCGCAGCGAATAGGCGACCAGGGAGCCGGCGCCGGAACCCCGGCCGGGACCGACCGGCACACCGTTCTGCTTGCCCCAGTTGATGAAGTCGGCCACGATCAGGAAGTAGCCGGGGAAGCCCATCTGCAGGATGGTCTTGCACTCGAACTCGAGGCGCTCGTCATATTCCGGCCGGCGCTGGGCGCGCACCTCGGGGTCCGGATACAGTTCGGCGAGGCGGACTTCGAGGCCCTTCTTCGCTTCGGCGACCAGGAAGTCGCCGATGGTCATGCCTTCCGGCGTCGGGAAATCGGGCAGGAAGTTCTTGCCCAGCGTCATCTCGATGTTGCAGCGGCGGGCGATTTCCAGGGTGTTTTCCAAGGCCTCCGGCAGGTCGGCGAACAGTTCGGCCATTTCCTGCTGGGTCTTGAAATACTGCTCCTCGGTGTAGATCTTCGGCCGCCGGTGGTCGCCCAGCACATAGCCTTCGGCAATGCAGACGCGGGCCTCGTGAGCGCGGAAGTCGTCGCGCTGCATGAACTGGATCGGGTGCGTGGCGACCAGCGGCAGGCCGAGTTCGCCGGCCAGGTCGGCAGTGTGCGCGACGATGGCTTCCTGCTGCGGCTGGCCGTAGCGCTGCACTTCGAGGTAGAAGGCGCCGGGGAAAATCGCTTCCCAGGCTTTGGCCCGCTCGCCGGCCAGGGCGAAATTGCCGTTCAGCAAGGCTTCGCCGACATCGCCGTACTGGGCGCCGGAAAGCGCGATCAGGCCGTCGCAACCGAGTTCGGCGAACCATTCGCGGCGGATCTCGGCGCGTTCACGGCGCCCTTCGGCCACGTAGGCCCGCGTCAGCAGCTCGCACAGCTGCTGGTAGCCGCGACGGTTGCGCACCAGCAGCAGCAAGCGGTGCACATCTTCCGGCGACTCCGGATTGGCGATCCACACGTCGGCGCCGGCAATCGGCTTGACCCCCTTGCCACGCGCACCGGTATAGAACTTGACCAGGCCGAACAGGTTGCCGAGATCGGTCAGCGCCAGCGCCGGCATGGCGTCGCCGGCGGCGCGCTTGACGGCGTCGCCGATGCGGACGATGCCGTCGGTGACGGAGTATTCGGAATGGAGGCGG
>DASUZG010000277.1:0-3741 GCA_036376995.1 Azonexus sp.
CCGGTCTCGACCGCGCCCGGATCGCGGCCGAACAGGCCGTCGCCTCGCCGCTGCTCGAAGGCGTCAATCTGTCCGGCGCCAAGGGCGTGCTGGTCAATATCACGGCGGCCAAGGGCGGCCTCAAGATGAAGGAAGTCAACGAAGTGATGAACACCGTCAAGGCTTTCGCCGCCGAGGACGCGCACATCATCTTCGGTGCCGTTTATGACGAACTGATGGGCGATGCGCTGCGCGTTACCGTCGTCGCCACCGGCCTCGGCCAGGCCGCCGCCAAGCGCCAATCGTTCGAAGTCATCAACACGCCGATGGTCCAGGCCGTCGCCACCGGCACGCATGACGCCGTCGCCTTCGGTGCCGGTCCGGCCATCGACTACAACCAGATCGCCGACGTCCCGGCCGTGGTCCGCAAGCGCAACGTCACCGTCGAGGCCCTGGCCAACAGCGGCGTCGATCGCTACGACATCCCGGCCTTCCTGCGCAAGCAGGCGGACTGAGCGGTCGGCTACGTTCTCTGAAAAAAAGGGCGGCGCCGCGTTGTGTTACAATGCGGCGCCTTCCCCAGACATTCAAGCACTTAGCATGCTCAAGCAACGCACGTTGAAGACCGTGATTCGCGCCTCCGGCGTCGGCTTGCACGGCGGTTTCAAGGTCAACATGACCCTGCGCCCGGCCGCTCCGGATACCGGTATCGTCTTCCGTCGCGTCGATCTGCCGGAACCGGTGGATATCCCCGCGGCCGCCTTCATGGTCGGCGACACCCGCATGTGTTCCTGTCTGGAAAAGGATGGCGTCAAGGTCGGCACCATCGAACACCTGATGTCCGCCTTCGCCGGTCTGGGCATCGACAACGCCTGGGTCGATCTCGATGCGCCGGAAGTGCCCATCCTCGACGGCTCGGCCTCGCCCTTCGTGTTCCTGATCCAGTCGGCCGGCATCGAAGAGCAGAATGCCGCCAAGAAATTCATCCGCGTCACCAGCCCGATCGAAGTCCGCGACGGCGACAAGTGGGCTCGCTTCGAGCCCTACGACGGCTACAGCCTGGCCTTCTCGATCGTCTTCAACCATCCGGCCATCGACAAGTCGGCGCAGCGCGCCGAGATCGATTTCGCCGAGCATTCCTACACCCGCGAAGTGGCCCGTGCCCGCACCTTCGGCTTCATGCAGGAAGTCGAATACCTGCGCGAGAACGGCCTGGCCCTCGGGGGCGGCCTGGAGAACGCGATCGTCCTCGACGAATTCCGCGTGCTCAACCAGGACGGCCTGCGCTACGGCGACGAATTCGTCAAACACAAGATTCTCGACGCGGTCGGCGATCTGTACCTGCTCGGCCATCCGCTGCTGGCCGCCTACTCCTCGCACAAGGGCGGCCACGCGCTGAACAACCTGCTCGCCCGCGAACTGCTCAATCGCCAGGATTGCTGGGAGATGGTCAGTTTCGCCGATGCGGCGCACGCCCCCGCCGGCGTCACCCGCTGGCTGGCCCAGGCCGCCTGACCGGCCATGTGGCTGCTGCGTCTGCTGGCAGTCATCCTGGTTCTCGCCATCGGCGCCGGCCTGCTACTCTACGCCGTGTCCGGCAACCGTTCCTGGCTCGCGTTGTCCTGGCGCCTGCTGCGCTGGGGCGTCGTCTTCGCCCTGATCGTCTTCGCCCTGATGATCCTCGAGCGCGTCGCCATCATTCCCGTCTAGCCACGCGCGCCAGCAGCGTTGCCAAGGCCCCTTTCAGCGGGCCGTCGGGCAGCGTTTCGGCGGTCGCCTGCAGGCTCTCGCAGGCCGCGGCGGACAGCGGTTTTTGCGTCGAACTGCTTGATCGCAAAGACAATTGCCGGGGTTGTACTTTTACCAGCATGCCGTTACACTCCGGGCCTCCCTTCGATAACTCGTCGCACAGACGCTGGCTCAGCTGGCGCAATTTGGCGGCGACCGCACCGTTCTCGGTGTGGATAACGATTGTCCCCGACTTGTAATTGGCAACGTGTGCGGCGTGGCGCAGCCCCGGCGGGGCGAGCGTTTCGAAGCGGCGGGAAAGCTTGAGCAGCAATCTGGCGTGGGCCATCAACCGGGCGGTGCTGGCGTCGCTGTTGAGAAATTGCTCTGGCCCTTGGTACATAGAGGAGATTCCGTGCAGATCATTCTGGTTTCGCGCCATCTGAGCGCGGCACGCACAATTACCATTATGCCCCGGCACGTGCTGCTGGCGGTGGCCACCTTCTTCGCGCTGGTGCTGTCGACGTCGCTGCTGCTCTCCTGGCTGTCGGTGCACTGGCGCCTGCCGCTCGTCGAGGATCTGGTGCTGTCGCTGCAGCAGAAGGAAAGCCGGCGCATCCAGGATTACGTCAGCAACAACCTGCAGCTGATGGCCACCCGCCTCGGCGAACTGCAGGGCAAGGTGATGCAGCTCGACAGCCTGGGCCAGCGCGTCTCCGGCCTGGCCGGCGGCAAGCCGGCCCCGGCGCCGGGGCGCGAAGGGCAGGGCGGCCCCTTCCTGCCGGAAGCGATGACCGCCGGCGAACTGCAGCAGGAAATCGAGCGCCTGGCGACGGCCGTCGACAGCAGTGCGGCAATCCTGGAAGCCCTCGAGTTCCAGCTGCTGGAAAAGCGCGTCCGCGACCGCCTGCTGCCGACCACACTGCCGGTCAAGTCTGCCCATTTCGGCTCGCCCTTCGGCACGCGCATCGATCCGATCGCCGGCCTGCGCGCCCGCCACGAGGGCATCGACTTCGTCGCCCCGGTCGGCACCCCGATCGTCGCCGCCGCCGACGGCGTCGTGCTGGTCGCCGAATATCACCCGGAGTTCGGCAACATGGTCGATATCGACCACGGCGACGGCCTGACCTCGCGCTATGCCCACCTCTCCCGTCTCGATGTCGCTGCCGGTCGCCTGGTCATGCGCGGCGACGAGATCGGCGCGGTCGGCAATACCGGCCGCTCGACCGGCCCGCACCTGCATTTCGAGGTGCGGATGCTGGGCGTGGCGCAGAACCCGGCGCTGTTCCTCAAGCAGGGTGGCGAGTTCGCGCAACTCAAGCGGCGCTGAGCGCCGGCCGGCAAGTCCTTGATCCAGGTCGTCCTCGTCGTATCGGGGCGGCATGCTAGAATCCGCGCTTTGCCGCGCCTTGCGCCACCACTAAAGATCGCGATGATTTCCGGCCTACTCAAGAAAATTTTCGGCAGCCGCAACGACCGGCTGATCAAGCAGTATTCCCAGACCGTCAAGCGCATAAATGCCCTCGAGCCGTCGCTGCAGGGCCTGACCGACGACCAGTTGCGGGCCAAGACGGATGAATTCCGCCAGCGCCATGCCAACGGCGAATCGCTCGACGATCTGCTGCCGGAAGCCTTCGCCGTCGTCCGCGAAGCCGGCAAGCGCGAACTGGGCATGCGCCACTTCGACGTCCAGCTGATCGGCGGCATGGTCCTGCACTACGGCAAGATCGCTGAAATGCGCACCGGCGAGGGCAAGACCCTGGTCGGCACGCTGCCGGCCTACCTCAATGCCATTTCCGGCAAGGGCGTGCACGTCATCACGGTCAACGACTACCTGGCCAGCCGCGACGCCGAGTGGATGGGGCGCCTGCACCGCTTCCTCGGCCTGAGCGTCGGCGTGAACCTGTCGCAGATGGAGCACGAGGCCAAGCAGGCCGCCTACGCCGCCGACATCACCTACGGCACCAACAACGAATTCGGCTTCGACTACCTGCGCGACAACATGGTCTATACGGCCGGCGAGCGGGTCCAGCG
>DASUZG010000278.1:0-3226 GCA_036376995.1 Azonexus sp.
CGTGCTGCGCATCGCCACCCTCGAAGGCATCCAGCCGGCCGCCCTGCGCGAGCTCAACGAAGCGATGGCGCGCATCCTCTCCGGCTCGGCCAGCGTCAAGCACACGGCGATGGGCGGCGTGCGCACGGTGGCGGAAATCCTTAACTTCATCGGCGCCACCAACGAGACCTCGGTCGTCGACGCCATCCGCGAGTACGACCCCGACCTGGCCCAGCGCATCCTCGACGAGATGTTCGTCTTCGAGAACCTGATGGACATCGACGACCGCTCGATCCAGCTGATCCTGCGCGAAGTCCAGTCCGACTCGCTGATCCTGGCGCTGAAGGGAGCCTCGCCCGAACTGCGCGAGAAGATCTTCAAGAACATGTCGCAGCGCGCCGCCGAAATGCTGCGCGAGGATCTCGAGTCGAAAGGCCCGGTCCGCCTGTCGGAAGTCGAAGCCGAGCAGAAGGAAATTCTCAAGATCGTCCGCCGCCTGGCCGACGAGGGCCAGATCGTCCTCGGCGGTGCCGGTGGCGAACAGATGATCTAATTCCGGAAACACGACCGTGGTCATCCCCAAGGAAGAACTCGCCTCCTACCAGCGCTGGCAGATCAACTCCTTCGACCGGAAGCCGGCACCGGCCGCGCCGGCCGAAGCACCGCCGCCGGCCCGGGAAGAACCGGTACTCGAGGTACCGGTGCCGGCAACGGAACCGGCGCTGCAGTTGCCGACCGCCGAGGACATCGAGCGCATGCACGAGGAGGCGCGCGCCCAGGGCTATGCCGCCGGCCTGGCCGAAGGCCGCGAGGCCGCGGCCGAGGAAGCCCGGCAAACCGCCGCCGAAGCCGCCCAACGTATCGGCGGCCTGCTCGGCGACCTGCAGCAGTCGCTGGACCAGATCGACCAGACGGTGGCCGAGCAACTGCTGGAACTGGCCATCGAAGTGGCCGCCCAAGTTACCCGCGGCCAGATCGCCGCGCGCGAGAACGTGCTGCTGCCGATCGTGCGCGAAGCCATCGCCACCCTGCCGCTGCACCACGGCCATGTGACGCTGCGCCTCAATCCTGCCGATGCCGAAGCCGTCCGCCGCCTGCTCGGCGACGAACTCGGCCACAGCGGCACGCAAATCGTCGAGGACGGTACGATCAGCGTCGGCGGCTGCCTGGTGCAGGCCGGCGCCAGCGAGATCGACGCCAGCATCGAGACACGCTGGAAGCGCGTGCTCGAAGCCATCGGCGCGAAACCCCAGGCATGGCAGAACCCGTAGCTCCGGAGCCAGCGGCGCACACTGCCCGCTGGCAGCGCTTTCTCGACAACTGTCGCGCCGCCGCCGGCAACGCCCAGCCGTTGTGGCCGGTCGGCCGGCTGACCCGGATCAACGGCCTGGTCATGGAGGCTTCGGGCCTCAAGCTGCCGCTCGGCAGCACCTGCCACATCCATCCGCAGAGCGGTGTCCCGGTCGAGGCCGAAGTCGTCGGCTTCGCCGGCGAGAAGCTTTACCTGATGCCGTCCGACGACCTCTACGGCCTGGCTCCCGGCGCCCGTGTCGTCGCCTTCGAAACGCCGGCCCCGGCACCGCGCGTCGGCGACCCGGCGCCGTTGCGCCGGCGCGCCATCGACCGCGTCAAGCAAGCCCCGGTCGGCGACGAACTGCTCGGCCGGGTGCTCGACGGCGTCGGCCGGCCGCTCGACAACAAGGGGCCACTGTTCGCCACGCGGGCGCGGCCGCTGCAGAGCCGGCCAATCAATCCGATGTCGCGGGCGGCGATCGAACAGCCGCTCGATGTCGGCATCCGCGCCATCAACACCTTGCTCACCGTCGGCCGCGGCCAGCGCATGGGTCTGTTCGCCGGCTCCGGCGTCGGCAAGTCGGTGTTGCTCGGCATGATGGCCCGCTATACCGAAGCCGAAGTCATTGTCGTCGGCCTGATTGGCGAACGCGGCCGCGAGGTCAAGGAATTCATCGAGCAGATTCTCGGCGAGGAAGGCATGCGCCGCGCCGTCGTCGTCGCCGCCCCGGCCGACACCGGGCCGCTGATGCGCCTGCAGGGCGCCGCCTACGCGACGACCATCGCCGAATACTTCCGCGACCAGGGCAAGCACGTGCTGCTGATCATGGATTCGCTAACCCGCTACGCCATGGCCCAGCGTGAGATCGCGCTGGCCATCGGCGAACCGCCGGCCACCCGCGGCTACCCGCCGTCGGTCTTCGCCCGCCTGCCGCAACTGGTCGAACGCGCCGGCAACGGCCCGGACGGCGGCGGCTCGATCACTGCCTTCTATACCGTGCTGGCCGAAGGCGACGACCAGCAGGACCCGATCGCCGACTCGGCCCGCGCCATCCTCGACGGCCACATCGTGCTCTCGCGCACGCTGGCCGATGCCGGCCACTACCCGGCCATCGACATCGAGCAGTCGATCAGCCGGGCGATGGTGAACCTGATCGACAACCGGCATCTCGACCAGATCCGCAAGTTCAAGGTGCTGTTCGCCCGCTATCAGCGCTCGCGCGACCTGATCTCGGTCGGCGCCTATGTGCCGGGCTCGGACCCGGTGCTCGACCAGGCCATTGCCAGTTACCCGAAAATGGAGCACTTTCTCCAGCAGCAACTGTCCGAACAGGCAGACTTCCCGTCCAGCCTGACCGCCCTCATGTCCCTGATCTGATAAGCGATGCCCCAGCCTTTTTCGCTGCAACCGCTGCTTGAGGTGATGCAGAACCGAGCCGACGAAGCGACGCGCCGGCTCGGCCAGTTGATCGCGGCCGAACAGAATCAGCGCAGCCGCCTGCAGATGCTCGAGCAATACCGAGAGGAATATGCCCAGCGCCTGCGCGAGGCCACGGCCGACGGCGTGACGCGGCTGATCCTGCGCAATTACCAGGATTTCCTGGCACGCATCGACGACGCCATCAACCAGCAGCGGATCGTCGTCGGCAACTCCGAACGCAGCACGCGGGCCGGCCAGGACCACTGGCAGGCACAGAACACCCGGCTGAAGGCAATCGACACGTTGTCGCAGCGCCACGATGCCCGCGAACGCTATCGCGAGGGCAAACAGGAGCAGAAGCTGCTGGACGAATTCACCACCCGCAAGTTCGGCACAGCCAACCCCTCCGACGACTAAAACCCCGGCACGCTCATTGCTTTCCTTCAGGCAGATCAACGCCTTTCAAGGAGTCACCATGGGCATTACCGTCATTCCTGCGCTGGCCAGCGGCAAGCTGCCCGGCACCGCGTCCGC
>DASUZG010000279.1:0-3282 GCA_036376995.1 Azonexus sp.
GCGCTGCGACAGCATGCGCCGCTTGCCGGCGTAGTTGATCTCGGCGGCGCTGGCCCGCTCGTCGGCCGTTTCGCTGGCGAGCAGGAAATAGGTGAACACCGCGACCAATGCCAGCAGCAGGAAGATCAGCGTCGAACGCCGGCTCAGCCGGTCGACCGTCGACTGTCCCGTGAGTCGCTGGCTGTCGTCCACGCGCAATCTCCCTGCTTATCGTATGGTCAGTGATTGTGCTCGATTCGCCAGACCGTGGAATCGACATATATCAAAAGCACTAACAATCCATGGCAAATGTCGGTGATGACAGATTTGTCATTTTATGGCACCGGCTCGGCGCATGCCGGCTGTGTAACTTTGGTTACATAACTTGTCATGGGCCGCGGCTACAATCGGCGCGCCCCTCATCAATGGAGAAAACACATGAAAAAACTCACGCTCGCCCTGCTCGCCGTCACTTTTGCCGGCAGTGCCGCCGCCCAGTTGAAGCCGGAGGACGCCATCAAGTTCCGCCAGTCCGGCTACGGCTTCATGGCCTGGAACATGCAGCGCATCAAGATGAATGTCGACGGCCAGTACAACAAGGACGAAGTGCTCAAGGCGGCGACCGCCATCCAGGCCATCGCCAATTCCGGCATGGGCGCGCTGTATCTGCCGGGCACCGACAAGGGCAAGGGCTGGGAGGAAACCCGCGTCAAGCCGGAACTGTTCACCAACAAGGAACTCGCCGGCAAGGTGGCGACGGATTTCAACCGCGAAGCCAACGAAATGGCCAAGGTCGCCGCCAGCGGCGATGCGGCCGCGGTCAAGGCGCAGTTCGGCAAGCTCAGCGGCACCTGCAAGGGCTGCCACGACGAGTTCAAGCTCAAGAAGTAAGCGATACTGCGACCCCGACACGGCAGGCGCCTCCGGGCGCCTGTTTCGCTTGTCCCGACTCCGAGAACAACGCATGCACAGCAAACGCCTTCGTCTGTGGGATCTGCCCACCCGCCTGTTCCACTGGCTGCTGGTCGCCGCCGTGATCGCCGCCATCGTCAGCGGCCAGCTGGGCGGCAACCTGATCGTCTGGCACGGCCGCATCGGCCTGGCGCTCGTCGGCCTGCTCGTCTTCCGCCTGTTGTGGGGACTGTGCGGCTCGACCTATGCCCGCTTCGCCCATTTCTTCCCTAGCCCGGCCCGCGTGCGCGCCTACCTGCGCGGCGAGTGGCGCGAACCCGGGCACAACCCGCTGGGCGCCGTGGCCGTCTTCGCGCTGCTCGGCGTGCTCGGCTTCCAGGTCCTGTCTGGCCTCTTTGCCAACGACGACATCGCCTTCACCGGCCCGCTGTACGAGCTGGTCGGCAAGGAACTGAGCGACCGCCTGAGCGGCCTGCACCACCGGGCGGCGACGCTGCTGTATGTGCTGCTCGCGCTGCATCTGGCGGCCATCGCCTTCTACGGTCACGTCAAGAAGAACAATCTGGTGCGGCCGATGATCACCGGCTGGAAGGACGGCGCCGACGGCGAGCATGCCCGCGGCGGCGGCCCGGTGGCCCTGGTCGTCGCCCTGCTGGTTGCGGTGGCGGCGGTCTACGGTGCCAGCGGCGCCTGGCTGCCGGAGCCGCCGCCTGCGCCACCGACGGCCGAAACGCCGGCCTGGTAACGGCACGGCAGCAAAGAAAAAGCCGCCCATGGGCGGCTTTTTTGCGTTTCCGGCAGGCCGGGATCAGACCACCGCGCCGTCCTCGTTGGCGCCTTCGACGACCTTCTTCGGCTTGATGAACTGTTCGCGCGAGACACCCAGCCACATCACCAGCGGGCTGGCGACCAGCACCGAGGAGTAGATGCCGAAACAGATGCCGATGGTCAGCGCCAGGGCGAAGTAGTACAGCGTCTCGCCGCCGAACAGCAGCATCGACAGCACCATGACCTGGGTCGAGGCGTGGGTGATGATGGTCCGGCTGATGGTGCTGGTGATGGCGTGATCGAGCACCTGCGGCGTGGTCAGGCCGCGTACCTTCTTGAAGGTTTCGCGGACGCGGTCGAAGACCACCACCGACTCGTTGACCGAGTAGCCGAGCACGGCCAGCACTGCGGCCAGCACCGACAGCGAGAATTCCCACTGGAAGGCGGCGAAGAAGCCAAGGATGATGATCACGTCGTGCAGGTTGGCGATGATGGCCGAGACCGAGAAGCGCCATTCGAAGCGGAAGGCGAGGTAGATCATGATGCCGATGATGACCACCAGCAGCGCCATCGCGCCGTTCTCGGCGAGTTCCTTGCCGACCTGCGGGCCGACGTACTCGACGCGCTGCAGCTTGGCGCCGGGGACTTCGGCGTCGAGCGCGGCCATCACCTGCTCGCCCTGCTTGGCGCTGTCCTGCGCGTCGCGCAGCGGCAGGCGGATCAGCACGTCCTGCGAGGAACCGAAGTTCTGTACCTGGAAGTCGGAGAAGCCGGCCTTGCCCAGCGCGCCGCGCATCTTCTCGAGATCGGCCGACTGCTGGTAATTGACCTCGATCAGGGTGCCGCCGGTGAATTCCACCGACAGATGCAGGCCCTTGCTGACCAGGAAGAACACGGCGAGCAGGAAGGTGACCAGCGAAATGATGTTGAACTTCAGCGCATGGCGCATGAAGGGAATGTCTTGCTTGATGCGGAAAAATTCCATGTCCGTGCGTCCTTATTTCTTGCCGCCGGCGGCAGCGACGCCGGGCTTCCAGATCTGGCCGATGGCGACCTTGGCGAGCTTCTTCTGGCGGCCGTAGATCAGGTTGATCAGGGCGCGCGAGACGACCACCGACGAGAAGATCGAGGTCAGGATGCCCAGGCAATGCACCACGGCGAAGCCGCGCACCGGGCCGGAGCCGAAGATGAGCAGGGCCAGGCCGGCGATCAGCGTGGTGATGTTGGAATCGAGAATGGTGCCGAAGGCGCGGTCGTAACCTTCGGCAATCGCCGCCTGCGGCGGCATGCCGGCCCGCAGTTCCTCGCGCACCCGCTCGTTGATCAGCACGTTGGCGTCGATGGCCATGCCCAGCGTCAGCGCGATGGCGGCGATACCGGGCAGCGTCAGCGTGGCCTGCAGCATCGACAGCAGGGCGACCAGCAGCAGCAGGTTGGCGGCCAGTGCCAGCGCCGAGACGACGCCGAACATCTGGTAGTAGGCGATCATGAAGATGGCGATGGCGACGAAGCCCCACAGCGTCGAATCGAAGCCCTTCTTGATGTTCTCGGCGCCGAGCGACGGGCCGATGGTGCGTTCCTCGACGATGTCCATCGGTGCGGCCAGGGAGCCGGCACGCAGCA
>DASUZG010000280.1:0-5950 GCA_036376995.1 Azonexus sp.
GGCCGCCGGCTTGCGCCGCGACGTGCTGCTGCTGCGGGCCAAGGCCCATGCCGAGCGCGGCAGTCCGCTGCTGGCCGAGAAGGCGCTGGAGGAAGCGCTGGCCATCGATCCCCGCTCGGCCCGGGTCAAGGCCGCGCAAGGTGCGCTGATGCTGCGCCAGGGGCGGCTGGAGCCGGCAGCGCGGCTGAGCGAGGAGGCGCTGGCGCTGGGCGGTGACGAGCCGGCGGCGTGGGAACTCAAGGCCTCGCTGCTGCATGTGCGGGGCGACAGTGCCGCAGCGCTGGCCGCCTACGAACATCTGCTGCAACTCAATCCGCGCCATGTCGAGGCGCGGATCGCGCGTGCCGGGCTGCTGGTCGACCGCGGTCGGCTGGACGAAGCCGCCGCCGATGTCACCGAGATCTTGCGCATATTCCCGCGCGACCCGCGGGGCGGCTATCTGCAGGCGTTGATCGCCGCCCGCAGGGGCGATGTCGCAACGGCCAAGGAAGCGCTCAAGGCGGTGGTCAACCTGCTCGACCCGGTGCCGCCCGACGTCCTCGGCGCCAATCGCCAGATGCTGATGCTGCTGTCGCTGGCGCACTTCAGCCTGGGCAACCAGGAAAAGGCGGCCGTCCAGCTGCGCGAATACCTGCGCCGCTACCCGGGCGATGTGGGGGCGAGCAAGGTGCTGGCCAGTATCCATCTGCAGCGCGGCGAGGCGGGCAAGGCCATCAGCCTGCTCGAGCCGTTGCGTACCCGGCAGGCGCCGGATGCCACGGTGCTCTCGCTGCTGGCGGCGGCCTACATGAGCGAGCGGCGCTATGCCCAGGCCAGCCGCCTGCTCGACGAGGCGGTCCGGCTGTCGGGCGGCGCCGCCGGGTTCCGGGCCGATTTGGGACTCAGCCTGCTCGGCGAAGGGCGCTCGGACCTGGGACTGGAGCAGCTGCAGCAGGCATTTGCCCGCGATCCGAAACAGACGCCGGCGGGAATCGCGCTGGCGGCGCTGTTGATGCGCCGGGGACAGCCGGCGAAGGCGCTCGAAGTGGCGGAAGCGATGGCGCGCAGCAATCCTGGCAATGTCGCCGTGCTCAATCTGCTCGGCGGCCTCAAGAGCGCGGCCGGCGACCTGACAGGTGCCCGCCAGGCCTACGAGCAGGTGCTGGCGAGCGCCCCCGGACACGCGCCGGCGACGCTCAACCTGGCCCGCGTCGACCTCGCCGAACGCCGGACGGAGGCGGCGCGCAGCCGTCTCCTCACCCTGCTCAAGGCCTCGCCCAACAACACCGACGCGATGATCGAACTGTCCGAAACCGAAGTGCAGGCCGGCAATGTCGCGGAAGCCGTCAAATGGCTGGAAAAGGCGCGCGCCTATCCGGCGGCGGCGAGCCGCGCCAGCCTGCAACTGGCCGAGCTGCACCTGGCGCAGCGCAGCCTGGAGCAGGCGCTGGCCGTGGCCCGGGATGCAGTGCTCAAATCCGACCGCAGCCTGCCGGCGCTGGCTCTGCTGGCACGGGTGCAGACGGCCGGCGGCAATTTCGCCGAGGCACGCAAGACGCTCGGCGAAATGACGCGCATCGCCAATTTCGATGCCGAGTCACAGCTGGCCATCGCCCGCCTGCAGCGGGCAGCGGACAACGACCCGGGGGCCATGTACAGCCTCGAGAAAGCGCTTGGCGGCAAGCCGGATTACCTGCCGGTCCAGCTCATGATGATCGAGATCGACATTGCCCAGAAGAACTTCGCCCAGGCGGAAGGGCGCCTGAAGCCTTTGCTCAGGCAGCACCCCGGCGAGATCGCCGTGGCCCGCCTGCAGGGTGATCTGCTGCTGGCGCGCGGCCAGTTTCCGGCGGCGATCGCGGCCTACCGTGCGCTGCTCGGCAAGAAGGGCGGGGAGGGCGTGGTCCTGGCGCTGTATCGCGCCTACGAACAGGCCGGCGAGCGCGGCCAGGGCCTCAAGGCCCTCGAGGAATGGTCGCGCACGCGGCCCGGCGATGCGACGGCGCTGCGCGTGCTGGGCGATGGCTATCTGGCTGCCGGCGAGCCCGTCCAGGCCCGGCGCAGCTATGAGCGGCTGCTGGTGCTGCGGCCGGATGACGCGCTGGTGCTGAACAATCTGGCCCTGGCGCTGTTGCAGCAGCGCGACGGGCAGGCGCTGACCGTCGCCGAGAAGGCTTACAAGCTGGCCGGCCGGGATCCGCTGGTCGCCGATACGCTGGGCTGGGTGCTGGTCAATCAGGGCGAAGTCGAGCGCGGCCTGGGGTATCTGCGCGAGGCCCGCCTGCGCGACCCCGGCAATCGCGAAATACGCTATCACCTGGCCTTCGCGCTGGCACGCAGCGGACGCCAGGCCGAAGCACGCCAGGAACTGACCGTGGCGCTGGCGGACGGGCATCTGTTCGAAGGCATCGACGGCGCGCGCACTCTGCAGCGGGAACTGGGCCGCTGAGCTTGTCGGCTTCCTTTACATCGTCGCCCACTACCGGGATGCAGGTATCCTCAACTAATTGATAATTGGTGTTTTATTTTATTTGGTATGGGAGTTGCTTCGAGCGGCCTATCCATCGCCAGGCGATACAGGGGATCGAAAAATGAAAATCCAATACAAGCTGACCATGCCGATGGCGGGCCTCCTGCTGTCGCTGGTTGCCGCTCCCGGCGTGGCGGCGACGTCGGTATTGAACAGTACGGTCGATGCGCTGACGGTTGCCGGGTATTCCAATACCGGCAGCGGCAGCACGCTGCAAAGCAAGGCGCTGACCTGGTACAGCGGCGACGGTTACGGGATGACCAGCGGCAGCGATTCGGGGTCGCCCAACCATGCGCTGGACAATAACGGGGCCAAGGAATCGCTGCTGCTGAATTTCGGCGCCAGTACCCAGTTGAATGGCGTGACCATCGGCTGGACCGGCGGCAATGACTCGGATATCACGGTGCTGGCCTGGAAGCCGCTGGATTACATGAACGCCGCAATCAATCCAGCCAGCATTGCGGCGCCCGATATCGCGGGCAAGACCTATTCCCAGTTGCTGGGCCTGGGCTGGATGCTGGTCGGCAACTACGGCGGCATCCAGGAAGATGTGCAAAAGACGGTCAATGGCGGCAGCCAGCCGGTGTCCTCGAGCTACTGGCTGGTGATGTCCTACAACAACCTCGGCGGTGGCGGCGCGGCGGCGGCGAGCAATTCCGCGGACGCCACGGCACGCACTTTCGTTGCCGACAGTTCGCTGGACTACGGCAAGTTCTATTCGGTGTCGTATTCCAGCGGCACCACCACCAGCAAGGTGTCGGAGCCGGCATCGGCGCTGCTGCTCGGGATGGCGTTGTTCGGCATGGTCGGCTGGCGCCAGCGGCGGCTGGCAGTGCTGCGCTGATCGTCGCCGCTTCCCAATGAAAAACGGAGGCCGTGGCCTCCGTTTTTCATTGGCGGGCCGGTTTTCGGCTCAGCTTCGGGCGCCGAGAATGTCGTCCAGGGCCTCGCCCAGGGCCCGGCAGTCGCTGTCGCTACCGATGGTGATACGCAGGAACTGGTCGATGCGCGGCAGCTTGAAGTGGCGGACGATGATGTTGCGCTCGCGCAGCGCCCGGGCCAGTTCGGCTGCATCGCGCTGCGGGTGGCGGGCGAAGATGAAGTTGGCGGCCGAGGGCAGCACCTCGAAGCCGAGTCCGGTCAGTTGTGCGACCAGAGTTTCGCGGGTGGCGACGACCTGGCGGCAGGCGGCCGCGAAGTAATCTTCGTCCTCGATGGCGGCGACGGCGCCGACGATCGCCAGGCGATCGAGCGGGTAGGAGTTGAAGCTGTTCTTGACCCGTTCCAGAGCCTCGATCAGGGCCGGATGGCCGATCGCGTAGCCGACACGCATGCCGGCCAGCGAGCGCGACTTGGACAGCGTGTGCACCACCAGCAGGTTGTCGTGGCGGGCGGTCAGCGGAATCGCCGAGTCGCCGCCGAAGTCGATGTAGGCCTCGTCGATGACGACGACCGAGTCCGGGTTGGCCGCGGCAATCCGTTCGATGGCCGGGAGCGGCAGCAGGCGGCCGGTCGGGGCGTTCGGGTTGGCAATGATGATGCCGCCGTTGGGGCGCTGGCAGTAATCCTCGGGGGCGATCGAAAAATCGTCGGCGAGCGGCACGGTCCGGTAGTCGACGCCGTAGAGGCCGCAATACACCGGGTAGAAGCTGTAGGTGATGTCCGGGAACAGGATCGGCTGCTCATGCTGCAGGAGCGCCATGAAGATGTGCGCCAGCACCTCATCCGAGCCATTGCCGACAAAGACCTGCTGCGGCGTGACGCTGTAGCGGTGGGCGATGGCGCTTTTCAGCAGGTCGGCATTCGGGTCCGGGTACAGGCGCAGGCGGGCGCCGTCCTCGCCCAGTTCGGCACGGATTGCCGCCAGCACCTTCGGCGATGGTGGGCAGGGGTGCTCGTTGGTGTTGAGCTTGATCAGGTTGGCGATCTTGGGCTGCTCGCCCGGCACGTAGGGGGTGAGGTCGCGGACGACCTTGCTCCAGAAGCGACTCATGGGATTTGGCGGGTTTGAAATGAGGTCGAAATGGTATCATGGCCCCCCGATTCAACGTTTTCGAAGCCTTTTCGCCATGCGGCAAGCTGAAATCACCCGTAACACCCTGGAGACGCAGATCACCGTGCGCCTCGATCTCGATGGCACCGGCCAGGGCAAGTTCGCCACCGGCGTTCCTTTCCTCGATCACATGCTCGACCAGATCGCCCGTCATGGCCTGATCGACCTCGACATCGTCGCCAACGGCGACCTGCACATCGATGCGCACCACACGGTCGAGGATATCGGCATCACCTTCGGCCAGGCGCTGGCCAAGGCCTGGGGCGACAAGAAGGGACTGACCCGCTACGGCCACAGCTACGTACCGCTGGACGAAGCGCTGTCGCGCGTCGTCATCGACCTCTCCGGCCGCCCCGGCCTGGAGCTGAACGTCGAGTTCACGCGGGCGATGATCGGCCAGTTCGACGTCGATCTGGTCTCCGAATTCTTCCACGGCCTGGTCAACCACGCCGGCATGACGCTGCACATCGACAACCTGCGCGGCAAGAATGCCCACCATCAGGCGGAAACCATCTTCAAGGCCTTCGGCCGCGCGCTGCGCATGGCGGTCACGCCCGATCCGCGCATGGCCGGCTGCATGCCGTCGACGAAAGGCACGCTGTGAGCATCGCCGTCATCGATTACGGCATGGGCAACCTGCGTTCGGTGTCGAAGGCGCTGGAACATGTCGCCGGCGCCACGCCGGTCGTCGTCACGGCCGATCCGGCCGTGGTCGCCGCCGCCGAACGCGTCGTCTTTCCCGGTCAGGGGGCGATGCCGGACTGCATGCGCGAGCTCGAGGCCCGCGGCCTGCGGGCAGCGGTGCTGCAAGCGGCGCAGGACAAGCCCTTTCTCGGCATCTGCGTCGGCGAACAGATGCTGTTCGAGCGTAGCGAGGAGGGCGACGTGCCCGGTCTCGCCGTTTTCCCTGGTGTCGTCAGGCGTTTTCCGGATGCCAGGATGGTCGATGCCAAAGGCGAGCGCCTGAAGGTGCCGCACATGGGTTGGAACGAGGTGTGGCAGAAACCCCACGCGCTGTGGTCGGGCATTGCCGACGGCGCCCGCTTCTATTTCGTGCACAGCTATTGCGTGCAGCATGCTGATCCGGCGCTGACCGTTGGCACGACTGACTACGGCGTGCCCTTTACCTGCGCAGTGGCGCGGGATAATATCTTCGCGGTCCAATTCCATCCCGAGAAAAGCGCGCGCGACGGCCTGCAACTCCTGAAGAACTTTGTCGAGTGGCGGCCCTGATTCGCGTCTGCCGAATTTTCCCCCGTTGATTCCCCCATGCTGATCATTCCCGCGATTGACCTGAAGGACGGACAGTGCGTCCGCCTCAAACAGGGCCTGATGGAACAGGCCACCGTTTTCTCCGACAGCCCGGCCGAACAGGCGCGGCACTGGCT
>DASUZG010000281.1:0-5485 GCA_036376995.1 Azonexus sp.
TAACGATTTCCTCGACCTCCCAGCCGGCCGACTGGACGATGTGCAGCCGGCCGTCGGCGCCGCGCGCATAGACGGCCTTGCGGTGGCCGGCCAGCGTGCTGTTGCCTTCCTGCGGGACTTCGCTATCCAGCATGGTCGACGACGGTCAGTTGCATCAGCGAGCCGGTGAAGCGGCCGCTTTCGGGAATGAAGCAGAGCAGGCGCTCGCCGGCGCGCAGGCGGCCGCTGCGGAACAGCTCGTCGATCATGATGTAGATCGACGCCGAGCCGGTGTTGCCCTTGGTCTGCAGGTTGGTGAACCATTTTTCCTGCGGCACCGGGAAGCCGAGCCCGGCCAGGCAGTCGGCGATCGGCTGCCGGAAGTACTCCGAGGACATGTGCGGCAGCAGCCAGTCGACGTCGGCGGCTTTCAGGTCGCGGGTCCGCATCGCCTTTTCGAGCGGCTTGCCGATGGTCTGGTGCACCACGGCGTCGTTGAGCAGGCGGACGTCCTGCTTGACGGCGAACAGCGAGCGGCTGGCCCATTCCCCGGCCGGATATTGCTGCCAGCCCTGGAGGCTGCCGTCGTCCAGCTTCTCGCCGCCGGCGTACATGCAGGCCGGCAGCGAATCGGCCTGCGACAGGATGTCGATCCAGTCGATGCGCAGCGACAGGCCGCTGTGCCGCGGGGCATCCTGCAGCAGGAAGGCGCCGGCGCCGTCGGACAGCATCCAGCGCAGGAAATCCTTCTCGAAGGCGATTTCCGGGTTGGTTTCCAGTTCGGCGACGCGGTGCGCCGATTCGGCTTCGAAATTGCGCGCGTGCAGCCCGGCGGAGGCGACTTCGGAACCAGTGCTGACCGCGTTCCGGGCCTGCCCGGAGAGCACCGCCAGCCACGCGTACTTGAGGGCGGTGATGCCGGAGACGCAGATGCCGGCGGTCGAGACGACTTCGCAGGGGGGAATGCCCAGGGCACCATGCACCATCACGCCGTGATTGGGCATCAACTGGTCCGGGCGCGAGGTGCCGGTGACCAGGCAGTCGATGTCGGCGGGAGAAAAATCCGGGCCGGCCAGCCCGCGCACCGCTTCGGCCGTCAGCTGGGCATTGGTATGGGTCGCTGCCCCGGTTTGCGGGTCGATGGCGTAATGGCGCTGACGAATGCCGTTGTTGCGCAGCACGATGCGCCGCGCGCGCGACGGCCGGCCGCCGACCATGCCGAGCACCGCCTCGATGGCTTCGTTGTCGATCGGTGCGTTGGGCAGGAAAGAGGAAGTGCCGGTGATGTACACCTTGCCGCTACTGCTGTTCATATTTGTTCAGGTTGAAAGTCTGCGAGCCGGAGGGCAGTTCGAGTTCGGCGCGCAGCCGGGCGAGTCGCGGCGCGAGCAGGGGGGAAAGGAGCCATTGTAGCAACAGGCTCAGGGGTACCACCGTCAGCACCAGGGTGATCAGGTAGAGGGCGAACACCAGCAGCATCGGTCGCCGCCGCCACTGGCCGCGCCGGCCGCAGGCGCGGATCAGGCGCGACCAGACCTTGAAGGCGCGGAAGGCGGCGCGTTCGCTGAGCGCCAGCCGGGCATTGACGGTGCATGCCTGCAGCCCGCCCAGCATCGGCTGGCCGCTGCGTTCGCCGTCCTGCGCCAGCGCGTCGGCCAGCGCGTGGCCGAAACGGCTGGCCCGTTGTACCTCGTCCGGCGAAACGCCGGCCGGCGGCAGGCCGAGGAAGCGGTCGCGGCGTCCGGTCAGCACCCAGCGCGGGGTAGTGATGAAGGTGGCCAGCGGATGGCCCTGGTCGACGAAGGCCAGGTGGTCGCGCAGCTGGCCGCCGGCCTCGGCGATCAGGCGCTGCATCGTCTGCTGTGCCGACAGCCACATGTTGCGGCAGGCGACCAGCGTGACCACCGGCTTGCCGGCGATCGCCCGGCGGCCTTCCGGGCTGATCAGGAAGGCCGTCATCGGCAGCGCTGGCGACAGGTACCAGACCTGGTAGGTCAGGATCACCAGGTCGAACTCGACGTCCGGCGGGATGCCCAGCGGCTTCAGCGGCGGCGGGTCGAGTTGCACGCATTCGGGGAAGGCGTCGACGAAATCGACGATCGGCCACGGGAACGGGAACGGCGTCTGGGGAACCAGGGTCTCCAGATGTACCCGATGCCCCGCTATCAGCAGCGGAGCAACCACCTGCGCCGTGATGTCGGCGAGCTGGCCGGTCTGCGAATAGGTGATGACGAGTATGTTTTTCAAGCGGGTTCCGGAGGGCGGGGCAACCCGGAATTCTAACAAATTCATCAGCTGCTTAGGCGTCGCTGGCGGACGGCGGATCGCGTTTCGCCTGCCGCGGGGCTTGGGCATTCGACCTCTTTTCGGCTATGATTCGGCTTTCCCGCAGCCTGTCTTTCCATGACCAAATACGTTTTCGTTACGGGCGGTGTCGTGTCCTCTTTGGGCAAAGGCATCGCCGCCGCGTCGCTGGGGGCCATTCTGGAATCCCGCGGCATCAAGGTTACCCACCTCAAGCTTGACCCCTACATCAACGTCGACCCCGGCACGATGAGTCCCTTCCAGCACGGAGAGGTCTTCGTCACCGAGGACGGCGCCGAGACCGATCTCGACCTGGGCCATTACGAGCGCTTCACCAGCGCCAAGATGACCAAGCGCAACAACTTCACCACCGGCCAGATCTACGACACCGTGCTCAAGAAGGAGCGCCGCGGCGAGTACCTCGGCAAGACGGTGCAGGTCATTCCGCACATCACCGACGAGATCAAGGGCAAGGTCAAGGCCGGCGCCGCCGGTGCCGACGTGGCCATCGTCGAGGTCGGCGGCACGGTCGGCGACATCGAGTCGTTGCCGTTCCTCGAAGCCATCCGCCAGATGGGCATCGAGGAAGGTCGCAACAATACCTGCTACATGCACCTGACGCTGCTGCCGTACATTCCGACGGCCGGCGAACTGAAGACCAAGCCGACCCAGCATTCGGTCAAGGAACTGCGCGAGATCGGCATCCAGCCGGACATCCTGCTGTGCCGCGCCGACCGTTCGATTCCGGTCGAGGAACGCCGGAAGATCGCGCTCTTCTGCAACGTCATGCCGGAAGCCGTGATCGAGTGCCTGGACGCCGATTCCATCTACAAGATCCCGGGCATGCTGCACGAGCAGATGCTCGACGAGATCGTCTGCCACAAGCTCAACATCCTGGCCAAGGCCGCCGACCTGTCGGTGTGGGAGAAGCTGATCGAGGCCATGGAGCACCCGCAGAACACGGTGCGCATCGCCTTCGTCGGCAAGTACGTCGACCTGACCGAGTCCTACAAGTCGCTGATCGAGGCGATCAAGCATGCCGGCATACACACCCGCAGCAAGGTCGACATCGAGTACATCGATTCCGAGAATATCGAGAAGGAAGGCACCGGCGTGCTCGAGCGCATGGATGCCATCCTGGTGCCGGGCGGCTTCGGCCGGCGCGGCACCGAAGGCAAGATCGCGGCGATCCGCTACGCCCGCGAGAACAAGGTGCCGTATCTCGGCATCTGCCTCGGCATGCAGATGGCGGTCGTCGAATTTGCCCGCAACGTCGCCGGCCTGAAGGATGCCCACTCGACCGAGTTCGTTGCCGACACGCCGTACCCGGTGATCGGCCTGATCACCGAGTGGCTCGACGCTTCCGGCAAGGTCGAGAAGCGCAGCGAGGATTCCGACATCGGCGGCACCATGCGCCTCGGCGCCCAGGTTTGCCGTCTGGCCGAAGGTTCGCTGGCCCGCGACATCTACGGCGCCGCCGAAATTACCGAGCGCCATCGCCACCGCTACGAAGTCAATAACACCTTGCTCGCCAAGCTCGAGGACAAGGGCTTGATCGTTGCCGGCCGCGCGCCGGGCACCGATCTGTGCGAAATGGTCGAACTGCCGGCCGACGTCCATCCGTGGTTCGTCGCCTGCCAGTTCCATCCGGAATTCACCTCCAACCCGCGGCAGGGTCATCCGCTGTTCACCTCCTACGTGAAGGCGGCGCTGGCCAGCCAACAAAAGGCCAAACAACAGTGAAACTTTGCGGCTTCGAGGCTGGTCTCGACCAGCCCCTGTTCCTGATCGCCGGGCCGTGCACGGCGGAGTCCGAACAACTGTGCCTGGATGTCGCCGGCCACCTGAAGGAAGTCTGTGCCCGACTGGGCATCAACTACATCTTCAAGGCCTCCTACGACAAGGCCAACCGCAGCTCCGGCAAGTCGGTGCGCGGCCTCGGCATCGACGAGGGCCTGCGCATCCTGTCCGAAGTCCGCCGCCAGATCGGCGTGCCGGTGCTGACCGACGTTCACGAGACCGACCAGATCGTCCAGGTGGCGGCCGCCGTCGACGTGCTGCAGACCCCGGCTTTCCTGTGCCGGCAGACTGATTTCATCCACGCCGTCGCTTCCTGCGGCAAGCCGGTGAATATCAAGAAGGGGCAGTTCCTGGCGCCGGGCGACATGAAGAACGTCGTCGACAAGGCGCGCGAAGTGAACAATGGCGCCGACAACCTGATGGTTTGCGAGCGCGGCGCCTCCTTCGGCTACAACAACCTCGTTTCCGACATGCGCAGCCTGGCCATCATGCGCGAAACGGGCTGCCCGGTGGTGTTCGACGCGACCCACTCGGTGCAGTTGCCGGGCGGCCAGGGCACGACCTCGGGCGGTCAGCGCGAGTTCGTCCCGGTGCTGGCACGCGCCGCCGTGGCGGTGGGCATTTCCGGCCTGTTCATGGAAACCCATCCGTGTCCGGAAAAAGCCTGGTCGGACGGTCCCAACAGCTGGCCGCTGCAGCGCATGGAAAGCCTGCTGGCGACGCTGGTGGCGCTCGACAAGGCGACCAAGGCGGCCGGCTTCGAGGAACTGCAGTGAGTGCAAAAGGCTACCTGATCGTCGAAGCGAAAGTCGGCGATGCGGCTGCCTACGAGATTTACAAGGGCCTGGCCCAGGCGGCGATCGTCCAGTACGGCGGTCGCTACCTGGTACGCGGCGGTGCCGCCGAGATTCTCGAAGGCAAGTGGACCAATGTGCCGCGCCTGGTCGTCGTCGAGTTCGAATCGCCCGAGCAGGCCAAGCATTTCTACCATTCCCCCGAATACCAGGCCGCGCGCAAGGCGCGCGAACACGCCGCAGAAATGAACATGCTGGTCGTGGCTGGTGTTGATAATTTACTTTAATTTGTTTTCTCAACCTTCTGTTTATAAGGAAGAAATATGAGTTCAATCGTTGATGTCGTCGCCCGTGAGATCCTGGATTCCCGCGGCAATCCCACGGTCGAGGCCGATGTGCTGCTCGAATCCGGCGTCATGGGCCGCGCGGCCGTGCCGTCCGGCGCGTCGACCGGCTCCCGCGAGGCGATCGAGCTGCGCGACGGCGACAAGAGCCGTTATCTCGGCAAGGGCGTGATGCAGGCCGTCGAGAACATCAACACCGAAATCTCGGAAGCCATCATCGGTCTCGACGCCCAGGAACAGGCCTTCATCGACCAGACGATGATC
>DASUZG010000282.1:0-2475 GCA_036376995.1 Azonexus sp.
TTGCCGGCATCGTTGGCGGCCTGCAGGCGGATGAAGTTGACCTTGGCGTTGCGCACGAAGCCTTCGGCATCGAAATCGGCCGGGATGCTGCCACGCACGGCGTTGTCAGCCACGGCAGCGGCCGCGGCGCCGCCGGCCGGCATGAAGTCCGGACGGGCAACGTCACCCGGCTGGTTGCCGTAGTGGGCGCCAGCTCCGGCGTACTGCATGCCGTGACTCTGGGCGGCGGCCTTCTTGCGCATGAAGAAGCCGATCGCCGCGACCACCACCATGGCCAGCAGGGCAATCATCATGAAGTTGGCGAGTTCTTCGCCGAAGCCGAAGTGGGAAGCCAGGGCGGCCAGGCCGAGACCGGCGGCGAGGCCGGCGATCGGCCCCATCCACGAGCGCTTGGGTTGGGTCTGCGGCGCGGCGGTGGGAGCCGCCTGCTGCTGGCGCGGCGCCTGGGTGACGCTGTTCTGCGTCGGGGCCGGCGTTGCCTGGCGTTGCATGCCGGTCGAACCGCCACCGCCGAGGCGCTTGGCTTCGGCATCGCCGACATTGAGCGTGAAGCCGATGATCACGGCAGCGGCCATCGCGAGGAATTTGTTCATGAGTGTCTCCTTCAGACAAAGTTGTGGGCGCATTGTAAGCTGCCGCGCCCACCGGAAAAACCAATGCGTCGCTACTAGAGACTTCGAAAAAACCGGAAAGTTCTCAGGTGCCGAACAGCGTGGCGATCACCGCGGGCGCCGACGGGAAGTAGAAATGCACGTAGGAGGCGGTCAGCCGGTCGCGGCGATAGATCGCTTCACCGCTACGCCCGTCGGCGGTGCGGGCGCGGCACAGCGGCGCGAGCGGCGTGTCGCTTTTCGAGTAGTGGAAGGTATGCCCGCCCAGCGTGCCTTCCGGCAGATCGACGAATTGCGTGCCGAGCGCCGCCAGACGCGGCTGCATCACTGCCCGGCCGGGCAGCAGGCCGGCAAAGCGGTGGCTGGCGCCGGCCTTGTCCACGATCTGTTCGAACAGGCTCATCATGCCGCCGCATTCGGCGAGCAGCGGCTTGCCGGCCGCGACATGGGCCGCCAGGGCGGTCCACAGCGCCGTGTTGGCGCTCAGCGCGGCGGCGTGCAGCTCCGGATAGCCGCCGGGCAGCCAGACCGCGTCACAGTCGGGCAGCGGCTCGCCGGCGACCGGCGAGAAGAAGCGCAGCTCGGCACCGAGCGCCATCAGCGTCTGCAGGTTGGCCGGATAGATGAAGCCGTAGGCGGCATCGCGGGCGATGGCAATGCGCCGGCCGGCGAGTTGCGCCGGCACGGCTGGCGGGGCCGCTTCGGGGAAGGACACGGCGGCCGGCAGATCGATGCTGGTGCTGGCGGCCAGGGCGTTGGCCAGGCGGTCGAGGCGGGTTTCCAGATCGTCGATCTCGGCCGCCTGGAGCAGACCGAGATGGCGTTCCGGCAGGCTGTCGGCGTTTTTCGGCAAGGCGCCGAACCAGCCCATGCCGGGTAGCAGGCTGCTGCGCAGCATCTCGGTATGGCGCGGGCTGCCGACGCGGTTGGCGAGCACGCCGGCGAACGGC
Source organism: Azonexus sp. (assembly GCA_036376995.1). Taxonomy (GTDB): domain Bacteria; phylum Pseudomonadota; class Gammaproteobacteria; order Burkholderiales; family Rhodocyclaceae; genus Azonexus. Next base: position 1,562 of record DASUZG010000282.1, read on the forward strand.
AGGCCCGGCCGGTAGCTGGCCAGGCCGTGGGCCAGCGCGCCGAAGGTCTGGGCCATGGCGCCGGCGTCGATCAGGGCCAGCACCGGGATGGCGAAGCGCTCGGCGATGTCGGCCGCCGACGGCGTGCCGTCGAACAGGCCCATCACGCCTTCGATCAGGATCAGGTCCGAGTCGCCGGCGGCCCGGGCCAGGCGCCAGCGCGCGTCGGCCTCGCCGCACATGCCGAGATCGAGGTTCTGGCACGGGCGGCCGCTGGCGACGGCGTGAATCTGCGGGTCGAGGAAATCGGGGCCGCACTTGAAGACGGTCACGCGCCGGCCCTGGCGGGCATGCAGGCGGGCCAGCGCGGCGGTGACGGTGGTCTTGCCCTGCCCGGAGGCAGGGGCAGCGATCAGCAGGGCGGGACAGGCGGGCATCAGTATTCGAGTCCGGGCATGGCCTTGACGCCGGCCTGGAAGGCGTGTTTTTCCATGGCGATGTCGCTGACCGTGTCGGCGACATCGCGCAGGGCCTGCGGCGCCGCCCGGCCGGTGATGATGACGTGCTGCATCGGCGGGCGCGACAGCAGCCGGGAGATGACCATGTCGAGGTCGAGCCAGCCGTACTTGAAGGCGTAGGTCATCTCATCGAGCACGACCAGCCCGATCGCCGGATCGCTCAGGTGGCGGCAGGCCACTTCCCAGGCCGCCTGGGCGGCGCGGGCATCGCGCTCCTTGTCCTGCGTTTCCCAGGTGAAGCCCTCGCCGCCGACATGCCAGGCGACGCCCGGCTGGCGGCGGAAGAAGGCTTCCTCGCCGGTGTCCGAGCGGCCCTTGACGAACTGCACGACGCCGACCTGCAGGCCGTGGCCGAGCGCCCGGGCGACGACGCCGAAAGCGGCCGAGGACTTGCCCTTGCCGGTGCCGGTGTTGACC
>DASUZG010000283.1:0-8607 GCA_036376995.1 Azonexus sp.
TACACGCTGCCCAAGCACCTCGACGAGAAGGTCGCCCGCCTGCAGCTGAAGACGCTCAACGTGCAGCTGACGACGCTGACCGACGAACAGGCCAAGTACATCGGCGTGCCGGTCAACGGCCCGTACAAGGCCGACCACTACCGCTACTAAGGAGCAAGCCATGCTGAACCTGCTCGCCGCCTGGATCATCAACGCGCTGGCCCTGCTGGCGCTGCCCTACGTCATTCCGACGATCCAGGTGGCCGGGTTCGGCACGGCGCTGCTGGTCGCCGTCGTGCTCGGCCTGATCAACACGCTGCTGCGCCCGCTGCTGGTGCTGCTGACGCTGCCGGTGACGCTGCTGACGCTGGGCCTGTTCATCTTCGTGATCAACGCCCTGCTCTTCCAGCTGGCCGGCCACCTGATCGACGGCTTCCAGGTCGGCGGCTTCTGGTCGGCGCTGTTGGGTTCGATCGGCTACAGCCTGATTTCCTGGCTGTTGAGCGCCCTGCTGCTGCGCAAAGGCTGATAAGCGCCGCGCCATGAGCATGAACTCCTTCCACGCCCGGCAGAAAAAGCCGCGCCCGCCGCGCGAGCCGTCCTACGAACGGCCGGCCGGCATGTCGCGCGCCGACGCGCTGCTCGTTGCCCGGGGCCTGGCGCCGTCACGCACTGCGGCGCAGGCGCTGATCAAGCAGGGCCGCGTCAGCTGGAGCGGCGGCACGATCAGCAAACCGGCGCTGGACCTGCCCGACGACACGCCGCTGACCGTGGCCGCCGACCCGGACGACCGCTACGTCTCGCGCGGTGGCCTGAAGCTGGCCGGCGCCCTGGCGCAGACCGGCATTGCCGTCGCCGGCAAGCACTGTCTCGATGTCGGGCAATCGACCGGCGGCTTCACCGACTGCCTGTTGCAGGCCGGCGCCGTGCAGGTCGTCGGCATCGATGTCGGTCACGGCCAGTTGCACCCGCAACTGCGCCACCATCCGGCAGTAACCGCCATCGAAGGCGTCAATTGCCGCGTCCTAAGTGCTGCCGACCTCGGCCCGGCGATGCCGGAAAGCGGTTTCGACCTGATCGTCGGTGACGTCTCCTTCATCTCGCTGACCCTGATCCTGCCGCAACTGCCGGCCCTGCTCGCTGCCCACGGCGACCTGCTGCTGCTGGTCAAACCGCAGTTCGAGGTCGGCCCGGACAACATCGGCAAGGGCGGCATCGTCCGCGACCCGGCGCTCTACCGTCAGGTCGAACGCAAATTCCGCGACTGCGCCCGCGATCTCGGCCTGACCGTCCGCGCCTGGCTGGACAGCCCGATCACCGGCGGCGACGGCAATCGTGAATTCTTCATCTGGTTGAACACATGAAACCTGAAATCTCCATCGAATTTTTCCCGCCGCAGACGCCGGAAGGCGTGGACAAGCTGCGCCTGGTCCGGGCCAAGCTGGCGGCGCTGGCGCCGAGCTTCTTCTCCGTGACTTTCGGCGCCGGCGGCTCGACTCGCGAGCGCACCTTCGCCGTGGTCAAGGAAATCGCCGCCGAGGGCTACGACGCCGCGCCACACCTCTCCTGCATCGGCTCGACCCGCGACAATATCCGCGACATCCTCGCCGACTACAAGGCCGCCGGCATCGGCCGCATCGTTGCGCTGCGCGGCGACCTGCCCTCGGGCATGGCCGAGACCGGCGAATTCCGCTACGCCAACGAACTGATCGAATTCATCCGCGCAGAAACCGGCGACCACTTCAGCCTCGAAGTCGCCGCCTACCCGGAATGGCACCCGCAGGCCCGCAGCCCGCAGGACGATCTCGATGCCTTCGCGCGCAAGGTCAAGGCCGGCGCCAACTCGGCCATCACGCAATATTTCTTCAATGCCGACGCCTATTTCGGCTTCGTCGATGAAGCCCGGGCCCGCGGCGTCGATGTGCCCATCGTGCCGGGCATCATGCCCATCGTCGGCTTCACCAAGCTGGCCCGGTTCTCGGATGCCTGCGGCGCCGAAATTCCGCGCTGGATGCGCAAGAAGTTCGAAAGCTTCGGCGACGATGCCGAGTCGATCCGCGCCTTCGGCCTCGATGTCGTCACCGAACTGTGCGAGCGTCTGCTCAAGGGCGGCGCACCCGGCCTGCACTTCTATTCGATGAACCAGTCGGCGCTGACCATCGAGATCTGTCGCCGCCTCGGCGGCCAGTAAGGACTACTTCATCTCCGACAAGGGCCGATCGGCAACGATTGGCCCTTGTCCTGTCCAGGACACGAATTCTCGTGCCTGAGGGTAGGCAAGGCGCGGCGCCTCGCCTATAATGCGCGGCCTTTTCCTCGATAGCTCAGTCGGTAGAGCGCCGGACTGTTAATCCGTAGGTCCCTGGTTCGAGCCCAGGTCGGGGAGCCAAGTTTCTTGCCATTGCGCCGCAGGTCGGCGCAATGATCGCGCAAGACAGGCCACCATCGTTGGCCGCAACGCGATGCAGCCCATGTAGCTCAGTGGTAGAGCACTCCCTTGGTAAGGGAGAGGTCGGAAGTTCGATTCTTCTCATGGGCACCAGCGCCCATTCCCGCAACAACTCAATAATTGCCGTGCCGGGCCAGTTCCACTGCCTCGGCCGGATGGATCATGGGCGCTGTTGCCGGCCCGGCCGCCTCATCGAGGCCGAAGCTCCTGCCTCCCTCGTTCTTCTGCGCCTCCTGGGCTGCTTCGTAGCGTTGCCGGGCTTCCTCCGCCCGACGTTGGCGCAACTCTCGCTCGGCCTGTTCGCGCAGACGCCGCTGGTCGGCAGCCACCTTGCGCGCATAGAGCGCTTCGCCGGCCAGCGCCAGCGCCCCGAGGCCGCCCAGTGCCATCAACATGGCCTCGAACGGCTGGTCGACAACGGCATGCAATGCCAGCAGGCCACAAATCGCCCGCCAGACGAGCAGCAACGGAAAACAGGGGTGGTCGGTCGGATGGCGGTGTGTCATGCAGCATGCGTCGATTTTGCCGGGGGCGCGATTTTAGCGTCACGGCAAAGTACGAATCCACAAAGCACGGAAACTTTGAATGCAGGATTTTCGCTCCCTGCGTTGACGCCATCGTGGAGCGTGGCTATAATGCGCGACTCTCGAAGGTCGGGTCGGTAGCTCAGTCGGTAGAGCAGCGGACTTTTAATCCGTTGGTCGCGAGTTCGAATCTCGCCCGACCCACCAGAGTTTTCGGGGCGTTAGCTCAGTTGGTAGAGCAGCGGACTCTTAATCCGTAGGTCCACAGTTCGAATCTGTGACGCCCCACCAGTATTTCAAAAGGCTTGTGCTTCGGCGCAAGCCTTTTTCATTTCCGGCCGTGACGAAATCGTGACGCAGCGGAAGCCACAAAGCACAAGGGCCAGTCTTTCGACTGGCCCTTGTGCTTTTTCTGCGCTGCTGCGTTCAGCGGCCCTTGCGGCCGAACTTTTCGGCCAACTGGCTGAGCTTGGCGGCGCGTTGCGCTTCCGCCCGGGCCGCGGCTTCGGCGGCGCGGGTGGCGGCTTCGGCGGCCTTGCGCTGTTCGAGCTGCTTCTTGAAGCGCTCCTTGAGCAGTTCGGCGGCGTGCTGGCGGTTCTCGTCGGTCACCTCGCCGGCCGGCGTGCCGTCGAGATTGAGGCGAACGGTGCCCTTCTCCATTTCCTTCAGGTAGCGGGTGGAAATGGTGTGGCTGCGCATGGCCAGGCGCAGCGCCTTTTTCTCCAGGTCCGGCAACTGGGCCAGCACCTGCTTGTCGATGCCGATGGCCAGCGGACTGAAGTTGCGGAAGACGTCGAAACGGACTTGCAGGTCCTTGAGCAGGGCGCGGGCGTCGGTCGGCTGGGCGGCGGAAGATTCGGCTGTGGTCATGATGGGAATTGAGGTCTTGCGAGGCGCGAAGGGTAGCACGAAGCCACCTGCCGGGGCCGTAAAATAGCCATTTTACGGCCGCCCCGGGCGGTGCTTTGTGCCGCGAAAAACACGCTGCAGCACCGGCTTCGATCGCCCTAGACGCCGTGCCGGCGGAACCAGGCCAACATCCGCTGCCAGCCGTCCTCGGCTTCGGCCGGGCGGTAGCTGGGCCGGTAGTCGGCATGGAAGGCATGCGGCGCGTTGTCGTAGATCCTGATTTCGGAAGCCCGGGCGGCAGCGCTGCCGGCCTTCAGGCGGGCGTCCATGTTGCGCACGGTCTCCAGCGGGATGCCGGTATCGAGCCCGCCGTAGAGGCCGAGCACCGGCGCCTTCAGGTCGCCGGCCACGTCGGCCGGGTATGTCGGGGTGAATTCGTTGACCGGGCCGGCCAGCCGGCCGTACCAGGCGACGCCGGCCTTCAGTTGCGGGTTGTGGGCGGCGTACAGCCAGGCGATGCGCCCACCCCAACAAAAGCCGGTGATCGCCAGGCGGGCCGAGTCGGCGCCCTGGGCGGCGGCCCAGGCAACGCAGGCATCGAGATCGGCGAGCACCTGGGCGTCGGGCGTCTTGCTGGTGATCTTGGCCTGGATTTCGGGAATGCTTTCGATGCTGCGCGGATCGCCCTGGCGGGCGAACAGTTCCGGCGCGATGGCGCAATAGCCCAGTTTGGCCAGCCGGCGACAGGTATCGCGGATGTATTCGTGAGCGCCGAAAATCTCCGAGACGACCAGCACCACCGGCGGCCTGGCGGCGCCCTGCGGCACGGCGCGGTAGGCGACCAGTTCGCCGTCGCGGACCGGCACCTTGACCTCACCTGCGACGAGGCCGGCGTCGTCGGTTTTGATCGCCGTCTGCGCCATCACCGGCTGTACCGCCAGCGCAAAGCCGGCGCCCAGGCTGGTGACCAGGAAGTCGCGGCGGTCGAAGGTCTGGGCGGGAACGAGGGCATCGAGTTCGGAACCGGTACTCATGGCAATCTCCTTGGTCGGGGTCGTGGCATCAGGACGCTGTCGTAGCACCGGGAAAGTTTAGCCGAAAGCGCGCAACGCGTTGGTGCCCTCGTCCACACTGCAATTTGCTGCATCGCAACGAGAAAAAGTTGCGATCGCCGCCCGAAAATGGGGAACATCATGACGGAAAGGAGGACCAAGCGTCATGCCCGTTCAATGACATGAGGCTGATCGGGGCGGCTGCGCCGATAACAAGAAATTTCCGGAGGGTAACGACATGGACTTCTTGATTGTTCTGGCTTCGCTGTGCTTCCTGATGTTCGTTGCCTATCGCGGCTACAGCGTCATTCTTTTCGCACCGATTGCGGCCATGGGCGCCGTGCTGCTGATCGACCCGACCCTGGTCGCGCCGATGTTCAGCGGCCTGTTCATGGACAAGATGGTCGGCTTCGTGAAGAACTACTTCCCGGTCTTCCTGCTCGGCGCCGTGTTCGGCAAGGTGATCGAACTGTCCGGCTTCTCCAAGGCCATCGTCGCCTCGGTGATCGGCCTGATCGGCCGCGAGCGGGCCATCCTGTCGATCGTGCTGGTCTGCTCGATCCTCACCTACGGCGGCGTCTCGCTGTTCGTCGTGGTCTTCGCGGTCTATCCCTTCGCCGCCGAGATGTTCCGCCAGAGCGACATCCCGAAGCGCCTGATCCCCGGCACCATCGCGCTGGGCGCCTTCACCTTCACCATGGATGCGCTGCCCGGCACGCCGCAGATCCAGAACATCATCCCGACCACCTTCTTCAAGACCAACATCTACGCCGCGCCGTGGCTGGGCATCATCGGCGCCATCTTCATTTTCGTCTGCGGCCTGGCCTACCTCGAATGGCGGCGGCACGCTGCGCTGAAAGCGCAGGAAGGCTACGGCGCCAATCTGCTCAACGAGCCGGAACCCTTCGAGCACGAGAAGCTCGCCCATCCGCTGATCGCCATCCTGCCGCTGCTCATGGTCGGCATCATGAACAAGGTGTTCACCGAACTGATTCCCCGCCTCTACGGCGAATCGACCTCCTTCATTCCGGCCGTGATCGGCAACGCCAAGCCGGTGGTGCAGCAGACCAAGGCCATCGCCGCCATCTGGGCCGTCGAAGGCGCGCTGTTGATCGGCATCCTGACCGTCTTCGTCTTCGCCGGGCGTGTCGTGATCACCAAGTTCGCCGAAGGCACCAAGACGGCCATCGGCGGCGCCCTGCTGGCGACCATGAACACCGCGTCGGAATACGGGTTCGGGGCGGTGATCGCCGCCCTGCCCGGCTTCCTGGTCATCGCCAACGGCCTGAGCGCCATCCCTAACCCGCTGATCAACGAGGCGATCACCGTCTCGGCGCTGGCCGGCATCACCGGCTCGGCCTCGGGCGGCATGGGCATCGCACTGGCCGCGATGGCCGAGACCTTCATCCAGAATGCCGAAGCCGCCGGCATTCCGCTCGAAGTGCTGCACCGCGTGGCGGCGATGGCCTCCGGCGGCATGGATACCCTGCCGCACAACGGCGCGGTGATCACCCTGCTGGCGGTGACCGGCCTGACGCACCGTCAGTCGTACAAGGACATCTTCGCCATCACCTGCATCAAGACATTTGCCGTGTTCGTGGTCATCGCGGTCTACTACATGACCGGGATCGTCTGATCACATCAGCACGATGTCGTACTGTTCCGGCGAGTAGCTGGGTTCTGACTGCAGCGACACCGACTTGCCGATGAAGTCGGAAAGCATGGCCAGCGACTGCGATTCCTCGTCGAGGAACAGGTCGACCACGGCCGGACCGGCCAGGATGCGGTATTCGCGGGCATTGAACTGGCGCGCCTCGCGCAGCAGTTCGCGCAGGATCTCGTAGGCCACGGTGCGCGCCGTCTTCACTTCGCCGCGTCCGCCGCAGGTCGGGCAGGTTTCGCAGAGCACATGGGCGAGCGACTCGCGGGTGCGCTTGCGGGTCATCTCGACCAGCCCCAGTTGTGTGAAGCCGTTGACCGTCAGCCGCGTGTGGTCGCGCGCCAGGGCCTTGTTGAATTCCTCGAGCACGGCCTTCTTGTGCTCTTCATTCTCCATGTCGATGAAGTCGACGATGATGATGCCGCCGAGGTTTCTCAGGCGCAGCTGGCGGGCGATGGTGACCGCCGCCTCGAGATTGGTCTTGAAGATGGTGTCGTCGAAATTGCGCACGCCGACGAAGCCGCCGGTATTGACGTCGATGGTGGTCATCGCCTCGGTCTGGTCGATGATCAGGTAGCCGCCGGATTTCAGGTCGACGCGGCGGGCCAGCGCCCGCTGGATTTCCTCCTCGACGCCGTGCAGGTCGAACAGCGGTCGCTGGCCGGTGTAGTGGTCGAGCAGCGGCAGCACCGCCGGCGTGTATTCCTCGGCGAAGGCCGAGAGCTTCTGGAAGGTCTCGCGCGAGTCGATGACGATGCGCGCCGTCTCCGGATTGACGAAGTCGCGCAGCACGCGCTGGGCGAGCGACAGCTCCTGGTACAGCACGCTGGGCGGCGCGCTGGTCCGGGCCTTGTCGCGGATGTCGGCCCAGGTCTTCTTCAGGTAGGCGATGTCGGTGGCGAATTCGCCGTCGCTGGCATTCTCGGCCATGGTCCGGACGATGAAGCCGCCCTTCTCGTCTTCCGGCACCAGGCGGGTGATGCGTTCGCGCAGCAGTTCGCGCTCGGCTTCCGACTCGATGCGCTGGGAGATGCCGATGTGCTTCTCCTGCGGCAGGTAGACGAGCATCCGGCCGGCGATCGAAATCTGCGTCGACAGCCGGGCGCCCTTGGTGCCGATCGGATCCTTGACGACCTGGACGACGATGCTCTGCCCTTCCGCCAGAATCTTCTCGATCGGCCGGTCGGTGGCCGTCTCGCGCGGCTGCCAGATGTCGGCGACGTGCAGGAAGGCAGTGCGTTCCAGGCCGATCTCGACGAAGGCCGACTGCATGCCGGGCAGGATGCGGCAGATGCGTCCGAGATAGACGTTGCCGACCAAGCCGCGACTGGCAGTGCGCTCGATGTGCAACTCCTGGACGACGCCCTGTTGCATGACGGCAACGCGGGTCTCCTGCGGCGTGAAATTGATCAGGATCTCTTCGCTCATACGCTCTACAATTCGCGGTTTTTTGCAGGATTCTACTATGCGCACGGCACCTGAACTTCTCGCGCCGGCCGGCTCGCTGGAAATGATGCGCACGGCCTTCGCCTTCGGCGCCGACGCCATCTACGCCGGCCAGCCGCGCTACAGCCTGCGCGTGCGCAACAACGAATTCGGCAGCCTGGACATTCTCAAGCAGGGCATCGACGAAGCGCACGCCGGCGGCAAGCAGTTCTTCGTCGTCAGCAACATCTTCCCGCGCAACGCCAAGCTCGCCACCTACCTCGCCGACATGGCGCCGGTCGTGGCCCTGAAGCCGGACGCGCTGATCATGTCCGACCCCGGGCTGATCGACCTGGTGCGCGAGGCCTGGCCGGAGCAGGCGGTGCACCTCTCAGTGCAAGCCAATACCGTCAACTGGGCGACCGTGCGCTTCTGGCAGAAGCTCGGGCTGACGCGCATCATCCTGTCGCGCGAACTGTCGCTCGACGAAGTCGCCGAAATCCGCCAGCAGTGCCCCGACATCGAGCTCGAAGTGTTCGTCCATGGCGCCTTGTGCATCGCCTATTCCGGGCGCTGCCTGCTGTCCGGCTACTTCAACCACCGCGACCCGAACCAGGGCACCTGCACCAATTCCTGCCGCTGGGACTACAAGGTGCATGCGCCGGCCGG
>DASUZG010000284.1:0-3395 GCA_036376995.1 Azonexus sp.
CTGCAGACGATGTACGACGATCTGGCGCGCGGCCGCGAGGAGGCGACACTGCTCGAAGTCGAGCAGGCGCTGACGCTGGCCGCGCAGCAGCTGCAGCTGGCCGGTAACGTCTCGGTTGCGGCACTTGCGCTGCAGACTGCCGATGCCCGCCTGGCCCGCCTCGACAAGCCGCGCTACCTTCCGCTGCGCAGCGCGCTGGCCAAGGATCTGGCGCGCCTGAACGCGTTGCCCTTCGTCGATGTCTCCGGCATCAGCCTGCGCCTGGAGGAAATCATCGGCGGCGTGGACAAGTTCGCCCTGGCCGCTCTCGGCCGTCCGGCCGCCGGCGCTGCCCCGGCACCGGCCGAACCGGCCGCGGCGGCGCCCTGGTGGCGCCTGGCCGCCGCCGATGTGTGGCAGGAATTGCGCGGCCTGATCCGCATCCAGCGTTTCGACCGCGAGGATGCGGCGCTGCTGGCTCCCGGCCAGAGCTTCTTCCTGCGCGAGAATCTCAAGCTGCGCCTGTTGAATGCCCGGCTGGCGCTGCTTGCCCGCGACCACGGCACTTACCGTAGCGAACTGAAGGTGGCCCAGGCCTGGCTGAAGCGCCATTTCGCCGCCGACGACCCGGCGGTGCAGGCGGCCCAGGGCAAGCTGCTGCAATTGTTGGCGGCCGATCCCGGCGTCGAGTTGCCGGGGCTGAACGACAGCCTGGCGGCGCTGGCCAAGCTGCGGGGCGGCAAGGACCGGCGGTGAGAGGGCTGTTCTGGATCCTGGCGCTGTTCGCAGCGGCGGTTGCCGTCGCCCTCGGCGCGCGGATGAACGACGGCTATGTGCTGCTGGTGCTGCCGCCCTACCGCGCCGAAGTCACGCTGAACCTGTTCCTGATCGCGCTGGCGCTGCTGTTCCTGTCGTTCTATGGCGTGCTGCGCGCCCTGTCCTTCACCTTCGGCCTGCCCGAGCGGGCTCGCCGCTACCGGGCCGAGCGCGGCCGTGAGCGGGCCGGGCAGGTATTCCAGGACGCCGTGCGCCTGCTTTTCGAAGGCCGCTTCGGCCAGGCCCTGAAAAAGGCCGGCGAAGCGCACGCGGCCGGTACCGCGCCGGGCCTGTCGGCGCTGATCGCGGCCCGCGCCGCCCAACGCATGCGCGAAACGGAAAAGCAGCAGGACTGGATGGAGCGGGCCAAGGCCAGCGATCCGCGCACCGAGGCGGCGACGCTGATGCTGGAAGCCGAGATGATGAACGAGGTGCGCCGCTTCGACGACGCGCTGGCGGCCCTGGGCCGCCTGCAGGACAAGCAGGGCCGGCACATCGCCGCGCTGCGCCTGGAATTGCGGGCGCGCCAGGGGACCGGCGACTGGGACGGCGTGCTGCGCCTGTTGCGCCAGCTGGCCAAGCGCGACGCGCTGCCGCCGGAAGTGGTGCGCGAGACGCGGACCCAGGCCCATCTCGGCAACATTGCCCGGCTGGCCGCCGAGAGCGAGAAGCTGATCGCCTACCTGCGCGCCTTGCCGGCCGACGAGCGCGGCCAGCGCGTGGTGCTGGCGGCAGCCCGCGCCTTGCTGGTCGCCGGGGCCGACGGCGAGGCGCAAAAACTGATCGAGGCGGTATTCGATGCCACCGGCCACGACGAGTGGCAGGCGGAATTGCTCGGCATCTACGGCCGCCTGGGCGACGGCGGCCAGCTCGAGCGCATCGCCCGCGCCGAGGCCTGGCTGCGGCAGTATCCGACCGACGCCCGGTTGCTCAAGGCGCTGGGCCGGATGTGCGTGCGCCAGCGCCTGTGGGGCAAGGCGCAAAGCTATCTGGAAGCCTCGCTGGCCGTTGCGCCGACGCAGCAGGCGCATCTTGAACTGGCCCGGCTGTTCGATCAGCTGGAACGGCCCGACGAGGCCAACAAACATTACCGGGCCAGCGCCCTGCTCGACGCGGGCTAGGCGCTGCCATCCGGGACGGAGACGACGATGCTGAACATCGACATGCGCAAGATCTACAACTTCTACCCGGTCGAGCCGAAGCCCGATGCCGCCGCCTTACCGACCGGCGGCGACCTCTATTACGAGTGCCTGGACTGCTCCGTCGTCGTCAATTCCGTGCCGCACATCAAGGCGGCCTGCGCCTGCGGCAACCTGACCGGCGGCGGCGGCAAGCTGACGGTCAAGGATCCGGTGCGCGTCCAGGTCGTCCGCGGCAAGCTCAAATAGTCAGACCCACTCGGTCGGCTTGAGAAAGACTTCGTAGAGCTCGGCCTCCGGCGTGCCGGCGGCCGGCTGCCAGTCGTAGCGCCATTTGACGATCGGCGGCAGCGACATCAGGATCGATTCGGTACGCCCGCCCGACTGCAGGCCGAACAGGGTGCCGCGGTCCCAGACCAGGTTGAATTCGACGTAGCGGCCGCGCCGGTAGGCCTGGAAATCGCGTTCGCGCTCACCGTAGGGCATGTCGCGGCGCTTGGCGAGGATCGGCAGATAGGCCGGCGTGAAGGCGTTGGCGACCGCCTGGGTCAGGCTGAAACAGCGTTCGAAGCCGCCCTCGTTGAGATCGTCGAAGAAGATGCCGCCGACGCCGCGCGGCTCGTTGCGGTGCTTGAGGAAGAAATAGTCGTCGCACCACGCCTTGAATTTCGGGTGGACGTCGTCGCCGTAAGGCGCCAGGGCATCGCGGCAGGTGCGGTGGAAATGCACGACGTCCTCGCGCTGGCCGTAGTAGGGCGTCAGGTCCATGCCGCCGCCGAACCACCAGACGTCTTCCTCGCCGTCCTTGTGGGCGACGAAGCAGCGCACGTTCATGTGCGCCGTCGGGCAGTAGGGATTGCGCGGGTGCAGCACCAGCGAGACGCCCAGCGCTTCCCAGGCGCGCCCGGCCAGTTGCGGCCGCACCGCGGTGGCCGAGGCGGGCAGCGCCGTGCCGGTGACGTGCGAGAAATTGACGCCGCCACGCTCGAAGAAATCGCCGTCCTCGATCAGTCGGGAGATGCCGCCGCCGCCTTCCGGCCGCGTCCAGGAATCGGTGCGGAAGGACTGGCCGTCGAAAGCTTCGAGTTCGGCGACGATGCGCCCTTGCAGGCTGGTGAAAAAGTCCTTGAGGCGGGTGCTGTCCATGAAATCTCCGAAAAAGAAAACGGGCGGCTCATCGCTCGATGAGCCGCCCGTCAGAGTGGGTTGCGCCGAATTGGTTCAGCGGCTGATGGCGCGGTGGCCGATGTCCTTGCGGAATTGCATGCCGTCGAACTGGACCTGGACGGCCGCCTCGTAGGCGCGCTTCTGGGCCAGCTTGACGTTCTCGCCCAGCGCCGTGACGCACAGCACGCGGCCGCCGCTGGTCACCACCTGGCTGTCGGCCGTGGCCGTGCCGGCGTGGAAGACGTGGGCATCCTCGCCGAAGCTGTTGCCGTCGGGCAGGCCGAGAATGGCATC
>DASUZG010000285.1:0-11671 GCA_036376995.1 Azonexus sp.
GCCGGCGTCATCGCCGACATCTTCCGCAGCCACGTGCCGGCCGACTCGGTCGAGGAGCAGTGGGATATGGAAGGCCTCGAGCAGGCGCTGCAGACCGAGTTGCAGATCACCGCGCCGGTGGCCCAGTGGTTCAAGGACGAGCCGACGCTGTCCGACGAGGACATCCTGGCCCGCATCCAGCAGGGCGCCGACGAAACCTACCAGGGCAAGGTTGCCCTGGTCGGTGCTGAGACCTTCCAGCAATTCGAACGCAACGTCATGCTGCAGAGCCTCGACAGCAGCTGGCGCGAGCATCTGGCGGCGCTCGACCACCTGCGCCAGGGCATCCACCTGCGCGGCTATGCGCAGAAGAACCCGAAGCAGGAATACAAGCGCGAAGCCTTCGAACTGTTCGAAGGCCTGCTTGACCGCGTCCGTCGCGACGTCACCCGCGTCGTGTTCACGGTGCAGATCCGTTCGGCGGAAGACGTCGAGGAAACGGCGCCGCACGCCGACGTGCACAACGTCCAGTACCAGCACGCCGATTACGACGAGGCGCTGGCGGGCGAAGCCGGCGAACCGGCGCCGGCGCAACCGGCACAGAGCGGCCCGAAGGTCGGACGCAACGACCCCTGCCCCTGCGGCTCGGGCAAGAAGTACAAGCAGTGCCACGGCAAGCTTAGTTAATCGTCACCTGTTTTCAGTGGCCGGCAGTTCGCTGCCGGCCCACCGACCCTGGCCCCGGAGCCTGATATGCCCGTCAATTACTCCACTCCCGCCGCCGCGCAACTGTTCCCGGTGGCCGGCGTCCGCCTTGGCGTCGCCGAGGCCGAGATCCGCAAGAAGAACCGCCGCGACCTGACGCTGCTGGCCCTCGATCCGGGCTGCACCGTGGCCGGCGTGTTTACCCAGAACCGCTTCTGCGCGGCGCCGGTGCAACTGTGCCGCGACCACCTGGCCGGTGGGGAGATCCGCGCGCTGGTGATCAATACCGGCATCGCCAATGCCGGCACCGGCGAACCCGGGCGCCGCGCGGCGCAGGCCACCTGCGAGGCCGTCGCCGCGCAGCTTGACGTCGCCGCCCGACAGGTGCTGCCGTTCTCTACCGGGGTGATTCTCGAGCCCTTGCCGGTCGAGCGCATCCAGGCCGGCCTGCCGGCCGCCAAGGCCGATCTGCGCGCCGACAACTGGCACGTCGCGGCGCACGCCATCATGACCACCGACACCGTGGCCAAGGCCGCCTCGCGCCGTCTCGCGGTCAATGGCCGGAGCGTCACCATCACCGGCATTTCCAAGGGCGCCGGCATGATCAAGCCGAACATGGCGACCATGCTCGGTTTCCTCGCCACCGACGCCGGCATCGCCCAGCCGCTGCTCGCCCGCCTGGCCAGGGAAGCGGCCGACGCCTCCTTCAACTGCATCACCGTCGATGGCGACACCTCGACCAACGACTCCTTCGTGATGATCGCTTCCGGCCAATCCGGTGCCGTTTTCGCCAGCGAAAACGATACCGGCTGGGCCGAGGTCAAGGCGGCGATCATCGCCGTGGCGGTCGAACTGGCCCAGGCCATCGTCCGCGACGGCGAGGGCGCGACCAAATTCATCACCGTCGCCGTCGACGGCGGCAAGACCGTCGATGAATGCCGGCAGGTTGGCTACGCCATCGGCCACTCGCCGCTGGTCAAGACCGCCTTCTTCGCTTCCGACCCCAATCTCGGCCGCATCCTGGCGGCCGTCGGCTATGCCGGCATTGCCGATCTCGACGTCGATGGCGTCAAGGTCTGGCTCGATGACGTGCTGGTTGCTGAGAATGGTGGCCGCGCAGCCGCCTATCGCGAGGAAGAGGGCGCCCGGGTGATGGCCCAGGCGGAAATCACCGTGCGTGTCGACCTCGGCCGCGGCACGGCAGCCGCGCAGGTGTACACCTGCGATTTCTCCTACGACTACGTGAAGATCAACGCCGACTACCGCAGTTAGCGACTTGCGAAGTTCCGGAGAACTCCAAAAAGCCCGCGGAAATGCGGGCTTTTTGTTTTTCGTTTTTGGGGATCAAAAGAGCACGCCATCAGGACTCGATAAGCCGTGGCTGCTTTGCCGATGCTCAGCGGACGAAACGTCGGCTTTCCCGGCTGACCGCGTCGAGCAGGCCGGCGGCATCGGCGACCACTTCGTCGCGCTCGCCGCGCGAAACCGGGTGATCGTTGCCGTCGAACACGCTGTAGCGGAAGTAGTCGCTGCCGGTATAGGGGAAGGTGATCTTGTGCCGGCCGTCGGCGATGCCCATGTAGTCGTACTCGCCAAACACGAAATACGGCATTTCATGGTCGAGCGGTTCGGCCGACGCGTAGCTGCGCGCCGGCTGGTCGATGCCGAGGTAGCCGAGCAGCGTCGGCGCCACCTGCAGGTGCGAGGTGCGGTGCGTGACCACCGCCGGCGCGACGCCGGGCCGCCACAGCACCAGCGGCACGCGCACCTGTTCCTCGGGGAAGGTGCTGCCGTGGCCGTGGCCCCAGCGGCCCTTTTCCATAAATTCCTCGCCGTGGTCGCCGGTAAAGAGCAGCACCGTCCGGTCGAGCATGCCGGTCTCTTCCAGGTGCGCAATCAGGCGTCCGATCTGGGCGTCGACGTGGTGCGCGGCGTTGATGTAGCGGGCATGGATGCCATCGATGTTGCGGCGCAGGTCGAGGTCGATGTAGTTGAGGTCGCGCAGGTAGTCGCTGCGCAGCGCCTGCGCCTCGGGAAAGCTGTACGGCGCGTGGGTGGACTCGAAGAACATGAAGCCGAAGAAAGGCCGCTGCGGATCGCGCCGGTCGATCTTGGCATTCAGGTCGTCGATGTTCTGGATGTCGCGCCGCCACGGCTCGCCCTGCTGCAATTCCTGCAGGTTCGCCTCGGGCACGCCGGCAAACACCGTGTGGCGAAGCTCGGGGTAATTGAAGCTCTGGCTGGTGTGCGCCGCCAGTTGGTAATCGTGCTCGCGCAGCACGTTCATCAGCACCGGCGCCACGCGCTGCTGCTCGAAGCTGTACCAGTACGGCGCGTAGATCCCATAGAACAATGAAAAGAGCCCCATGCGCGTGCGGTTGCCGCCGCTGTAGTGGTTCTCGTAGCGGGTCGCGCGTTGCGAGAATTTCCACAGGTTGGGCGTGATCTGCGGATCGAGCAGATCCCAGCGGAAGGATTCGGCAACCAGCACGACGACGTTGGTCGCCGGCCGCAGATGGCTGCTGTCGATGGGCGCCCCCGGATAGGCAACGGTGCCACCGGCCAGGCGCCGGACATGCAGCGCGCTGTGGGCGATACCGAGCCGCTCGAACACCTTGGTGGCGCCGCTGCGCAGGTGGAAGGGAATGACGTCGGCCGCCGCCAGCAGGTTTTCCTGGCCGGTATGGACGCTGTAGGCGAATACCGCTTCCTCGCCGGCGAAGACGCCGAACAGCAGCAGCGCCGGCAGCGCGACCCGGCGTGCCGGCAGCGGCCAGCCGCGGTCACGATAGCGGTGCAGGCCCCCCATGACGACGAGGTTGGCCAGCACGATGCCGAGCATCTGCAGCAGCATCGTCATTTCAGTCGAGGCGGTGGCGCCGAGCGCCGCGATGCCGCCCGGCGTGGTCAGCAGGTTCCAGACGAAGCCGTTGAGGTGGTACTGGTACAGCGCATACAGCCGGTAGTCGGCATAGACCGCTAGCTGGACCAGGCTGCCGCCGGCGACGGCGGCACCGAGCAATACGGCATGGCGGCCCGGCAGGCGCGACGGCAGCAGCGCAAGCACGGCGCAGGGCAGCAGCGCCGCCAGCAGATAGAGGCCGGCGTAGGCGGCGCTGGCGGCAAGCACGAAGCTCCACGCGGCGGCGCCCTCGATGGCGACTTCCGGCCAGAACAGGCCGATCAGCAGGCACAGCGCGACATAGAGCAGCGCGAAATAGCGGCGCAGCACGCCGGCGGTTTCCGGTGCGGACATCGATAGCTCCTGGGGTGAGGCTCAGGCTTGCTTGCGCAGCGTGTAGACCCGCCACATCGCGTAGCCGGGCACGAAATCCTGCTGTCCGATCACGGTGAACCCGGCGGCGGCGAATTCGGCCTCGATGGTCGCCGCCGGCACCACGAAGCGGTTGCCGTTCTCGCTGCCGCCGCGCCGGGCCCGGCGCGCTTCCAGGCGCTGGCGGCGCCAGGCCTTGAAATTGCCGTCGACCCACAGCGAGACGATCAGCGTGTCACGCGTGACGCGGTGGAATTCGCACAGCATCGCCAGCCGATGCGCCGGCAGCGCGATGTGATGCAGCAGGCGCATGCAGAAAATGCAGTCCACGGCGCCGTTGTCGAGTTCGATGGCGAAGGCGGAGGTGCGGAAGGTGCGGATGCGTGCAACGACCTCCGGCGGCTGCTGGCGGCGCGCGACCTCCAGCATGTGCGGCGAGTTGTCGGCGGCGAGCACGACGCGGTTCGGTTTTTCCGCCAGCAGCGGCCAGAAGCGGCCCGCACCGCAGGGCAGGTCGAGCACCAGGCCGGGATCGCCGGCGCGGCGCAGGGCCCGGCGCGCCAGCTGGCGATCGCGCCAGTCGGACAGGCGGCGGGCGAAGCCATCCTGGTGCTTGGCGAAATACTGCTGCGCGTGGGCGCTGTCGTACTTGTTCGCGAACTCAAGTTCGATCGGGGACTGGGGTTTCATTGCCGCTCCGGCTGCCAAAGGTGGCTGCAAGATAGGCGCCGGCGCGTCAAGCCGCCGTCAAAAACCCGTCAAAAAAATGTCAAATCAGCCGGCCAGACGCACCGTGAACCGGCTGCCGCCGCTCTCCAGATTGTCGGCCGCGATCGTCCACCCCTGCTGCTCGCAGATCCGGCGGACCAGCGACAGGCCGAGGCCGAGGCCCTCGCCGCGCGCACGCTGGCCGCGCACGAAGGGCTGGAACAGTCCGTCGATCTCGCCGGCGGGAATGCCCGGCCCGGTATCCTCGACACGAAAGCCGCCATCGCCGACGATGAGCCGGATTTCCCCCCGCTCGGTGTAATGCAGCGCATTGCGCAGCAGGTTGTTGATGACCACGCGCAGCAGCGTCGGATGCCAGCGCCCCGGCACCTCGCCGTCGTGGCGCAGCACGAAGGCCAGCCCGCGCGCGGCGATGTCGGCTTGCCAGCCGGCCGCCAGTTCGCCGGCAATGGCCGCCAGCGTGGCTCCCTCCCCCGGCGCCGGCCGGGCCGCCTGGGCCCGCGCCAGCTGCAGGAAGGTCTCGACCAGCGACTGCATTTCCGCCGCCGCCTTGCCGATGCGCTCGACCTGGCGGCGTGCCGTTTCCGGCAGCTCGCCGCGGGCCAGCAGCTCGGCCGAGGTGCTGACGATCATCAGCGGCGTGCGCAGTTCGTGGCTGACATCGCTGGTAAACAGGCGCTCGCGTTCGATGGCTGCCCCCAGCCGCCCGAAGGCGATATCGAAGGCCTGTGCCAGCTGGCCCAGCTCGTCGTGGCCGTAATCGGCCGCCAGCGGCGGGGCCAGCGCCAGCATCCGGTCGCGGTCGCGCACCTGGCCGGCCAGCCGGATCACCGGGTCGATCACCCGGCGCACGGTCAGGCGGCCGATCACGAAGGCCAGCGCGATGGCCAGCAGCAGCCCGCCGACGACGACCTGGGTCATCAGGTCCTCGCGCGCCTCGAAGGCGTCCTGATTGCGGACAAGGATGAAACGATGGCCATCGACCGCCGTTTCGAGAACATGCCAGGCGCTCTCGGGCGTGACGATCTCCTGGTAGCCGGGATGCACGCCGGCAAACTCCGGCGGCAGCGCTTTGCCATTGAGGCCGGGCGCATAGAGCGTGCTGCCGCCGCTGATGTCGGGCACCCGCCCTTCGGCCCGGTAGAGCTGCTCCGCCACCGCCATCTCGCTGCGCAATTCCTCGCCGATCAGGTCCTCCTCGACGATATGGATGACGGCGATGATGGCCCAGGCATAGATCCCGGCGACCAGCGCGGTCAGCAGCGTAAACGACAGCAGGATACGGCGGGCGAGCGGCTGCCTAGTCGCCATGGCCATCCTCCCCCAGACGGTAGCCGATGCCGTGGACGGTGTGCAGCAGCGGCTTCGGGAAGGGCCGGTCCACCGCCTGGCGCAGCAGGTGCAGGTGGCTGCGCAGGCTGTCGCTGGCCGGTGGATCGTCGCCCCACAACGCCGTTTCCAGCGCCTCCCGGCGGACCACGCCGGGACTCTTGCGCATCAGCACTTCGAGCAGTTTCAGGCACGCCGGGTTGAGGCGCAGCGTCTGGCCGCCGCGGGTCACGCGCCAGCTGTCGAGATCGAGCACCAGGTCGGCGACCTGCAGCCGCTGCCGGGCGCCCAGCGTGCGCCGCAGCACGGCGTCGATGCGCGCTTCCAGCTCGGCCAGCGCGAACGGCTTGACCAGGTAATCGTCGGCCCCGGTGCGCAGGCCCTGCAGGCGGTCGTCGAGCCCGTCGCGGGCGGTCAGCATGATCACCGGCACCTGGCTGCCGCTGTCGCGCAGGCTGCGGCAGAGCTGGTAGCCGTCCATGCCGGGCAGCATCACGTCGAGCACGATCAGGTCGTAATGCCCGGTCAGCGCCAGGTGCAGGCCGCCCGGGCCGTTGCGGGCGCAATCGACGATGTGGCCGGCGGCTTCCAGATAGTCGACGACGTTGGCGAGGATGTCGGGATTGTCTTCGATGACGAGCAGGCGCATGCGGATTTTCGTTTTCGGCGGAGTGGCCGCAGTATAGCCCTGCCCTCCGGCGGCACTGCGTGCCCGGCCCTGAAAGCGCGGCGACTGGGCAGGCCGGCCCGCCTCTGCTATAAAGCAGGCCCGTTTGGAGCCTGCCGCCATGAAAATCGCCAGAAAACGCACCACCTACCCCGCCATTTCGCTGTCCCGCGAGGCCGAGCAGATCATCGATGCCGACCTCGAACAGCAGGGCTACAGCAACAACTCCATAGGCATGCGCGAATACGGAGCCTACCTGCGCCGCGCCATCACCTTCGAACGCAAGCGCCGCGCCGGCCGATAATCAACGCCGACGTCGCCGTCGGCCTTGCGGGGCGAGATTGTCATTCTCGCCGGGCGATCCGGATGTTCAGCCGTAGCGAACCGAGCCTGCCGGGCAAAATGCGCTTGCGCTGGCGGGGATGACAGGGTTGGTGTCACTGTGAATGGCCAGGGACACCGTGCCACCAACGTTGCGTCGTCAGCCGGTACCGGCCGCTATTTCTTCGCGGTACCGATCTGGTTGACCATGTGGGTGACCGCCGATTTCATCTCGGCGTCGCTCAGGTCGGCCATGCCGCCGCGCGCCGGCATCGCGTTGTGTCCCTTGATCGCCGAGCTGACCAGCGGATCGACGCCGTTGGCCAGGCGCGGTTTCCAGGCCGCGAGATCGCCCAGTTTCGGGGCACCGTTCTTGCCGCCGGCGTGGCAGTCCTGGCAGCGGGCGCGGACGATTTCCTCGCCGCTGCGGCTGGTCGGCGAGGCGTAGGCCTTGTCGGTATCGGCCGCGTGGCCGCCGCTGACCATGTAGCCCACCGCACGGCTCATCTCGACATCGGACAGCTTGGCCTGGCCGCCGTGCGCCGGCATGTTGCGGACGCCGGTGATGGCATTGCGGGTCAGATCGGACAGGCCTTTCGAGGCGCGTTTGGACCACTCGGCGCGATCGCCAATTTTCGGGGCGCCATCGACGCCGCTCGCGTGGCAGGCAGTGCAGACTTCGTCGACGACCTGCTTGCCGCTCCGCTCGGCGGCCAGCGCCGGCGCCGCGGCCAGGGCGCCGGCCGCCAGCAGCAGGGCGGCAAGGCCGGTTCGGGCTGGATGTTCGCAATGTTTTCGCATGGGCATTTCCTTGGTGTTGTGGGTTGTCCGGGACACATGCCGGCCCACCCGGCTATGCCGAAAGGGCCAGTCACAGGATAGCATCGCCAGGCGGATGTCATGCAATGCTGTGGCTCGCCCGGCCGGCGACGGCAGCCCATGCTAGACTGCGGATGCCGATGCCGGACGAATGGAGCGGCGGCCGCGCCGCCGCCGTAGCGCCCGGGGATGATCCCGAACGACGATTTCTGCGAGGGCACGATGAACGAAATTCGCCACGATCTGGCCAGGAAGACCCTGGCCATACTCTGCATCATCGGCCTGATCGGCCTGTCGCTGTGGGTGTTGCGCCCGTTCATGGCGGCCACCGTCTGGGCAACCATGATCGTCGTCGCCACCTGGCCGGGCATGAAGCTGCTGGAAGCGCGCTGCGGCAACCGGCGGGCGCCGGCCGTGGTGCTGATGTGCCTGGCCCTGCTGGTCCTGCTGGTCCTGCCGCTGTGGCTGGCCATCGATACCATCGTGCAGCATGCCGACGCATTGGCCGAGGCGGCGCGCCGGGTTGCCGAAGAGGGCTTGCCGCCGCCGCCGGCCTGGCTGGCCGGCGTGCCGCTGGTCGGCGAGCGTCTGGCGACCCTGTGGCAGCAATTCGCCGCCGGCGGCGCCCCGGCGATCGTCGCCAAGGTCATGCCCTATGCCGCCGATACCGGGAAATGGGCGCTGGCCCGGATGGGCGGGCTGGGCGGCATGCTGATCCAGTTCCTGCTGATCGTCATCATCGCCGCCATCTTCTATTCCGGCGGCGAGGGCGCGGCGCGCCTGGTCCGCCGCTTCGGCCGCCGGCTGGCCGGCGAGCGCGGCGACAGCGTCGTCCTGCTGGCCGGCCAGGCGATTCGCGGCGTGGCGCTCGGCGTCGGCGTCACCGCACTGGTGCAGACCGTGCTCGGCGGCATCGGCCTGGCGGTTGCCGGCGTGCCGTTCGCCGCGCTGCTGTCGGCGGTGATGCTGATGTTGTGCATCGCCCAGATCGGGCCCGGCCTGGTGCTCTTTCCCGCCGTCGCCTGGATGTACTGGACCGGCGACAACGTCTGGGCCACGGTCCTGCTGCTGTGGAGCGTGGTCGTGGCGATGCTCGACAACGTGCTGCGCCCGATCCTGATCCGCAAGGGCGCCGACCTGCCGCTGCTGCTGATCTTCGCCGGGGTCATCGGCGGCATGCTGGGCTTCGGGCTGATCGGCATCTTCGTCGGCCCGGTCATCCTGGCCGTGACCTGGACGCTGACCCTGGCCTGGATCGAGGATGTCCTCGGCAAGGACGACGAAGAGGAGGCGCTAGTGCCGGCGCAGGCGGATCAGGCGGAACCACCCGCCGGCTAGGGCTGGCCGGTCGTCCTCGCAATAAAGTTGCGGCGTCGTCGCCAGCACCTCCTCGAAAACCACGTCGAGCCGTGTCGCCACCCGGCGTACCAGCGGATTCGCCAGGCGGCGCAACAGGGCGGGCTGGCCGTGCTGGAGGAACTTGTCGAAGACGACGACCAAGCCGCCGGGGCGCACGATGCGGGCGATCTCGGCGAGGCAGCGCTCCGGTTCCGGCACCACGGCCAGGATCAGGTGCAGGATCGCGCCGTCGAAACTCGCCGCGGCGAAGGGCAGCGTCCGGACGTCGCCCTGCACCGGCAGGAAATCGAGCCGGCCGGCGCGGGGCAGGGCGCGGCGCAGCATCGGCCGGTTGAAGTCCAGCCCCACGTAGCGGTGCTGCGGCGGCAGGTGCGGCAGGTCGAGCCCGGTGCCGACGCCGGCCAGCAGCATCCGGCCGCCCTCGGCAGGAAGGTTGGCGAGGCTTCGCTGGCGCGCGCTTCGCGTCGCCTGCTCGATCACCGTGTCGTAGAACGGGGCGATCAGCGAATAGCTGGTTTTGAGGCTCAGTGCAGCACCCGCGGCATGGCCAGCGTGAATTCGGGAATTTCCGCCTCGAAGTGCGTACCGTCCTCGGCCACCATCTGGTAGCTGCCGCGCATGGTGCCGACCGGCGTCGCCAGCTGCGAGCCGCTGGTGTACTGGAAGCTCTCGCCGGGCTGCAGCAGCGGCTGCTTGCCGACCACGCCGAGGCCGCGCACTTCCTGCACCGCCTCGTTGGCGTCGGTGATGATCCAGTGGCGCGACACCAGCTGCGCCGGCACGCTGCCGATATTGCGGATGGTGATGGTGTAGGCGAACAGGTAACGGTTGTCGTCGGGACTCGACTGGTCGGGCAGGAACTCGGCGAGCGGGGCAACTTCGATGCAGTACTTGCTGGGGTCGGGCATGGGATAATTCCGGCTGTTTTGGTCTTTTCAGGGAGCCATCATGGCAGTCAACGATTACGTCATCGCACCGAGCATTCTCTCGGCCAATTTTGCCAAACTCGGCGAGGAAGTGGCCAATGTCATCGCATCGGGCGCCGACTGGATTCACTTCGACGTGATGGACAACCATTATGTTCCCAATCTGACCATCGGACCTCTGGTCTGCGAAGCCATCCGGCCGTGCACCCCGGCGCCGATCGACGTGCATCTGATGGTCAAGCCGGTCGACCGCATCATCCCGGACTTCGTCAAGGCCGGCGCCAACATCATCACCTTCCACCCGGAAGCCTCCGAGCACATCGACCGCAGCCTGTCGCTGATCCGCGACGGCGGCTGCCAGGCCGGCCTGGTCTTCAATCCGGCGACGCCGCTCGACTACCTCGACTACGTGCTGGACAAGATCGACGTCATCCTGCTGATGAGCGTGAACCCGGGCTTCGGCGGCCAGAAGTTCATTCCGGCGACGCTGGCCAAGGCCCGCGCGGCGCGGGCCAAACTGGATGCCTACGAGCGCGAGAGCGGCCGGCGCATCCGCCTGGAAATCGACGGCGGGGTGAACACCGGCAACATCGCCGAGATCGCCCGCGCCGGCGTCGATGCCTTCGTCGCCGGCTCGGCGGTCTACGGTGCCGGCAAGGACAGCGACCCGCACCGCTACGACTCGATCATCCAGGCCCTGCGCGGCGAACTGGCTGGCGTCTGATGCAGTTCCAATCCTTCACCTTCGATCTCGACGGCACGCTGCTCGACACCATCGCCGACCTGGCCGAAGGCTGCCGGCTGATGCTCGCCGAAGTCGGGGCGCCACCGCGCAGCCAGGACGAAGTGCACAGCTTCGTCGGCAAGGGCATGGCGGTGCTGGTCGAGCGCTGCCTGACGCACGCGCAGCCGCCCAGCGCCGGTGAACTGCAGGCGGCGATCGACGCCTTCAAGCGCCACTACGCCGCGGTCAACGGCCGCTGCGCGCAGTTCTACCCGGGCGTGCGCGAAGGGCTCGACGCTTGGCGGGCGAGCGGCGTCAAGATGGGCGTCGTCACCAACAAGCCGGCGATGTTTACGGAAGCCTTGCTCGAACGCATGGATCTCGCCCGTTACTTCGATGTCGTCGTCTCCGGCGACACCACCGCCTACAAGAAGCCGCATCCGGAGCCGATCCTGCACGCCTGCCGCCAGTTCGGCGTCGAACCGGCGCGCAATCTGCATATCGGCGACTCGAAAAACGACATCGAGGCGGCCCGCGCCGCCGGCTGCGCCGCCTTCTGCGTGCCCTACGGCTACAACGAGGGAGCGCCGGTGGACAGTGCCGAATGCGATGCGCTAGTATCCGACCTGCTTGCCGCCTACCGGCTGGCCCTCACTTTCAAGACCTCCTGACCGAAATGACCTCCCTGCGTAACCGCAACACCGGACTACGTTGGCGCCGCTGGCGTACGTAAATCCCTGCCTGCCCGGCGCCGCCCCGGCGCACCCGTTACGCATCTCCCTGTCATTTTCCGAGGCTTCCCATGACCGAAACCGAATTCAATGCGCTCGCCGCGCAAG
>DASUZG010000286.1:0-10274 GCA_036376995.1 Azonexus sp.
CATGCCAGTCCGGCTCACCACCGGCGCCGGGCGCGGGAGCCGCGGCGGCAACCGTGAGCGGCTCAGCAACGGGCACGGCAGCGGTGGGCATCTGACCATTCAGCGCACCCTGCAGGGCGGCGATCACATTCGGATCGGCCGGTTGCGGCAGCACCATCTGACCCAGCTCGCCGAACATCTCGCGGACGCCCTTGGTGGCGGCCATGATGACGTCCATCAGCTCGGGCGTCAGTTCGAGCTCGCCGTTACGCAGGCGGTCGAACAGGTTCTCGGTCAGGTGGCACAGCGTCACCAGCTCAGTGGCATTGAGAAAGCCGGCACCGCCCTTGACCGTATGGAAGCCGCGAAAGATGTCGTTCAGCAGCCCGCGGTCGTCCGGCATCTTCTCCAGATCGACCAGCTTGTTATCTACATCGGAAAGCAGATCGTGCGCTTCCTGCAGGAAATCCTGCAGGAGGTCTTCCATCCCCGCGAAGTCGCTCATGTTCGCTCCCCCTCAGAAGCCGAGGCTGTCCAGCAGGTCGTCGACCTGCTCTTGATTAACCACCACGTCGGCACGCCCTTCCGCATTGATCACCGGACCGTTCATCAGGCTGTTCACTTCCTCGGTCCGCTTGGTTTCCGGCAGCACTTCGAGCAGTACGCCCATCAAGCCGGTCTCCAGTTCCTGGGCCAGGGCGACGATTTTCTTGATGACCTGGCCGGTCAGATCCTGGAAATCCTGGGCCATCATGATTTCGGTCAGCTGGGCGTGCGTCGCCTGTGTCTTTTCCGGCAACTGCTGATTCAGGAAGGCACGCGTCTCGGTCGCCAGCGCCTTGAATTCGTCAGGCCCCAGCTGATTGGCGAAAACCTTGTCCCAGCGCGCGCCGAGTGCGCGCGAACGGGTCTCGATGTCGTCCACCAGCGGGTTGGCGATATCGGTGGCGTTGAGCACGCGGCAGGCGGCCTGCTCGGTCAGGTTGGCGACATAGGCCAGGCGATCCTTGGCATCCGGCAGCACCGAGACCGTCTTTTCGAGAATCTTGTCGTAGCCGAGCTGGCCGAGCGTGTCGTGCAGGGCACGGGCCATGTGGCCGATGCGGTTGAACACCACTTCCTGTTTCGGCCAGGCATCGCCCGCCGACTCATCCGCCGGCGCGTCACCGGCGCCCGGCGCCGGCACCGTGGCCGCTTCGGCTTCGGCTGCCACGCTGTCGAACAGAGCCTGCAGGTCGTCACTGTCGCCCGTCGCGGAGGCGGACGCAGCAGCCGGCGCGGGTGCGGGAGTCGGCGCCACGGGGGCCGCCGGAGCGGGTGGAACTACTGTGTAATCGGCCGCGATCGAATCGAACAGGGCCTCCAGGTCGCTGGAATCATTATTTGCCGTCATCACGCCCCCTTACTGACCCATTTTCTCGAAAATCTTGGTCAGCTTTTCGGACAGGGTGCCTGCCGTGAACGGCTTGACGATATAGCCGCTGGCGCCGGCCTGGGCAGCAGCGATGATGTTTTCCTTCTTCGCTTCGGCAGTGATCATCAGTACCGGTAGGTGCTTGAGATTCGGCGTCGCCCGGATGGTCTGCAGCAGTGTCAGGCCGTCCATGTTGGGCATGTTCCAGTCGGTGACGACGAACTCGAACCCGCCGCCCTGCAATTTCTGCAGCGCGATCGCCCCGTCCTCGGCCTCGTCCACGTTGGTGAAACCGAGTTCCTTCAGCAAATTGCGAACGATCCGACGCATCGTCGAAAAATCGTCCACCACCAGGAATCTCATCTTTGGATCAGCAGCCATTGGGTACTCCGGAGTTTTTCCTATTATCTTTCAATCAGCGGGCGCAACGTGTCGGCCAGCGCTTCGGCGTCGAACTTGGCGACATAGGCATCGACACCGACCGATTTGCCCATCGCCCGATTGGCTTCCGACGACAGCGACGAATGCATGACGACCGGCACGCCTTCGAAGCGGGCATCGGACTTGACGTTCTTGGTCAGTACGTAGCCATCCATTTCCGGCATTTCGGCATCGACCAGGATCAGGCGGATCTCGTCGCGGATGTTGCGTCCGCTTTGCAGCGCATGCGCAGCGATGCCCTGCAGCCGGGTCCACGCCTCCATGCCGTTGGTCGCGTGCTTGTGGCGTACGCCGAGCTTGTCCAGCACCTCGGCGATCTTGCGCCGGGCGACCACCGAATCGTCAACGAAGAAGACGCTGGTGTCGGCCGGGACGCGGGCCGGCGCGATGTCGACGATCAGCGCCTCGCCGAAGGCGTTGGCCAGGATCTGTTCGACGTCGAGAATGGATACCAGGCCGCCGCCCTCGAGTTCGATGACGGCGGTGATCAGTCCCTGATTGCTGGAGAGCACACTTTCCGGCGCCTTGACCCGTTCCCAGTCGACGCGAATGATGCGATCGACTTCATGGACCAAAAAGCCCAGCGTGCGCTTCGAATACTCGGCGACCATCATGGTCTTGCCCAGCCCGGCCGGCGCTCCGTCGAGCTGCAGGAAAGGCGCCAGCGACAGCACCGGGATGACGTTGCCGCGCAACGAAATCAGGCCCTCGACGCCGCGCGGCATGTTTGGCGTCTTGGTGATGTGCGGCGTACGGCCGACTTCCCGTACCTTGAACACGTTGATGCCGAAAATTTCGCGGGTACCCAGCGAAAACAGCAGGATTTCCATCTTGTTGGAGCCTGCAAGGCGGGTACGCGCATCGACGCTATCGAGCAGATTCTTGCTTTCGACCAGATCCATGAACTACTCCGTTAGGATTCAGGCAGCGCTACCGGCTCGCCGGTGACGCCGAGGCGGCGGGCCAGTGTCTCGGACAGGCGCTGCGGCTCGAACTTGGGAACGTATTCATCGACGCCGACCGACAGGCCCAGCTTCTGGTTAGACATTCCCGACAAGGATGAATGCATGATCACGGGAATCCCGTTGAAGCGCGGGTCGGACTTGATCTTCTTGGTCAGGATGTAGCCGTCCATCTCCGGCATCTCGATATCGGTCAGCACCAGATTGATGAAGCTCGACACCGGCTGGTTCACCGACTTGGCATAGGCTGCCGTCTTTTCCATCTCGTCCCACATGCGCTGGCCATTGACCGCGCTGACGCCCTTGACACCCATCACCGCCAGCGTCTTCTCGATCTGCTTGCGGGCGACGCTGGAATCGTCGCAGAAGAACACCGTGGCATCTGGACGATCAAGCGGCACGACGCCGCGGAACATGATCTCGTTGTCGATCGAGGTGGTCTCCGACAACACTTTCTCGACGTCCATCATCATCACCAGACGGCCGTCCTCGAGTTCGGTGACGGCTGTCACCAGGCCGCCGGTCTGGGCGGTCAGCATTTCCGGCGGCACGCGCATCTTGCTCCAGTCGAGGCGCAGGATGGTATCGACGCCTTCGACCAGGAAACCCTGGGTATGGCCGTTGTATTCGGTGACGATCATGATTTCGCGCGGCGTCCCGGCATTGATGCCGGAATACTTGGCGAGGTCGATCACCGGCACCAGCGCGCCGCGCAGGCTGACCATGCCCTCGACCGACGACGGCATGTCGGGCGCAGCCGTGATCAGCGGCGTACGCATCACTTCGCGCACCTTGAAAACGTTGATGCCGTAGGTCTCACGACGCCCGGTCCGCTGATCCACCCCGAGGAAGAACAGCAAAATTTCAAGCTTGTTGGTTCCGGCCAGCTTGGTCCGTGCATCGATATTCTTCAGCAACTCTGACATCGTCATTTCCTCGCACTGCTTGCAATCGGCCTCTTGCTGTCGTTATCGGCCGAGAAGGCCCAAGAATACACGTTTTTCGGTACCCGACAAACCGCCGACGGCAGACTTCCGCCGGTTAAAACGCCGCATCCGGAGGATGCTCAGGCCATCCGCACACTCAGGAAATCGGAAACAATTTACCAAAATTGGCAATATCGAGCACCTGTTTGACGTTGCCGCGGACGCCGGTCAGCGCCACTTCCTTGCCGGCGCCACCCAGTTTGTCGCGCAGCATCAGCAGCATGCCAAGCGCCGAACTGTCGAGATAATCGACGCCGGAAAAATCGACCACCACGGCCCGGGTATCGGCATCGCCGACCAGCGGTTCGTAGGCATTGCGGAATTCGCGATGGGTGTTGAAATCGAAACGGCCGGTCAGTTTGACGACGGCCTTGCCGGCATCCTTGCTAATGCTCGCTTGCATGGGTGGTCCCGAGGATATGATGGTTGTAATTACGCGTAGTTTAAACCTTTGGCCATAGGCAACAAGCCTGCGGGCCGGCGCGGCCTCATCGCGCCTGGCCTCAGGCCTGCTCAGCGGCTGACGGCGAGCACGCGCCGGGCCATGTCGCCGAGCGGACACTGCTCCTCGACGGCACCGACCAGGAAGGCTTCGCGCGGCATGCCATAGACGACACAGCTGGCCTCGTCCTGGCCGAAGGTCTGGGCGCCGGCCTGGCGCATGCGCAGCAGCCCCTGTGCGCCGTCCTTGCCCATGCCGGTCAGGATCACACCGACGGCCTGGCGACCGACCAGGGTGGCGGCCGAATCGAACAGCACATCGACCGACGGCCGGTGGCGATTGACCGGCGGCGTCGCCAGCAGTTCGGTCACGTAGCCGGTCGCGCCGCGGCGGATCTGCAGGTGGGAATGCCCGGGGGCGATGTAAACCTTGCCTGGCTCGACCTTTTCGTTGCCCTGCGCCTCGATGACATGGGGCGCGCAGAGGCCGTCGAGACGGCGGGCGAAGGAGGCAGTGAAGGATTCCGGCATGTGCTGGACAATCAGGATCGGCGGGCAGTCGGCCGGAATGCCGAGGAGGAATTCCTTGAGCGCCTCGGTGCCGCCGGTCGAGGCGCCGACGAAGATGATCCGGCCGGCCGCGGCCGAGCGGGCGCCGCTAACACTGCCCGCCGCCGGCACCGGTGCCGGCGGCGCGGCGGACGAGACCGCGGCGGTGGCCTGGCGGCGCAGCCGGGCGCCCTTGGCGGCGCGGATCTTGTCGGCCAGTTCCTCGGCATAATCGTCCATGCGGCCATCGGCGCGCGGCTTGCCGATGAAGTCGACGGCGCCCAGTTCGAGGGCTTTCAGGGTCGTTTCCGAGCCGGCCTCGGTGAAGGCCGAGACCATCACCACGGGCATCGGCCGCAGGCGCATCAGGCGATCGAGGAACTCGATGCCATCCATCTTCGGCATGTGGAAATCCAGAGTCAGTACGTCAGGGTTCAGGGCCTTGATCATTTCCCGCGCCGCCGGTGCATCCGGGGCGGCGCCCACGACTTCGAGATCGGGCGTGCTGTTGATCATTTCGCTGAGCATCGCCCGCATCAGCGCGGAATCATCGATTATCAGGACGCGAATCTTGTTCGGCATATTCTTCCATCAACGTTGGAAACGGACCGGCCGCCGCCGATCAGATGAACAACTCGACGTCGCCTTCGACCTTGGAGCCGGCCAGGCGGTCCTTGTACGCCCGTTCGCGACTGAACAGGGTATCGTTGTGCACGCGATGCAGCTTCTTGACCAGGGCCCGTCCGGTATCGGGAAAATAGTAGACTTTCCGCGGATATGAATCCAGCAAGTCCTTGGCCACTACGGGAATCTTCTCGGTTTTCAGGTAATCGAGCACGAACTCGGCGTTGCGCGTGCCGACGGTGCTGCTGGCCAGGCTGGCGAGCACCGCGCCGCCGCCAAAAACCTTGGCTTCGAGCCGGTTGCGGCGGGCGCCGGACTTCAGCAGGTGGTTGATCAGCACTTCCATGGCATAAGTGCCGTAGCGCGCCGAGGAGCCGATGTGGTCGCGCTCGCGGCCGCCGTCGTCGGGCAGCATGAAGTGGTTCATCCCGCCGAGCCCGGCCTCGGCATCGCGGATGCAGGCGGCGACGCAGGAACCGAGCACGGTCACCAGCAGCATGCCGTGGCCGGAAACGAAATATTCGCCGGGCAGGATCTTCGCCGCATGGACCTGGAAATGCCGGTCGTAGTAGCGGTTCTCCGCAAGGCTTTCGTCGTAGGCGTGTTGCACCGGGGCCCTTTTCAGCGCGTCTTGGCCAGCGCGTAGACCGTCTTGCCCAGCGAGCGGAACAGGTCGGCGGCGTGCATGAAGCTTTCCGAATGGCCGGCGAACATCAGCCCGTCCGGCTGCATCATCGGGGCGAAGCGCGACAGGATCTTGTACTGCGTCGGTTTGTCGAAATAGATCATCACGTTACGGCAGAAGATCACGTCGAGCGGCCCCTTCAGCGTATAGCTGGAGTCGAGCAGATTGATGCGCTGGAAGGTGATCAGCGCCTTCAGCTCCGGGCGCACGGCGACATAGCCGGCCTGGCTGCCGGTGCCGCGCAGGAAGAAACGTCGCAGGCGTTCCGGCGACAGTTTTTCGACCCGTTCGAGCGGATAGACGCCCTTGCGCCCGGTTTCCAGCACGTTGGTATCGAGATCGGAAGCGATGATCGAGACGTGCGACAGGTTGCTGCCGAAAGTCTCGGCAACGGTCATCGCGATCGAATACGGCTCCTCGCCGGTGGAAGCCGCCGAACACCAGATACGGATCGGCCGCTTGGCCCCGAGCTTCTGCAGATGTTCGGCGAAGATCGGGAAATGGTGCGGCTCACGGAAAAACGAGGTCAGGTTGGTGGTCAGCGAATTGACGAAACGTTCCCATTCATCGCCACCATTTTTCTCCAGCGCATCGAGGTATTCGGTGAAGCTGCGGCTGCCGGTCGCGCGCAGGCGGCGGGCCAGCCGCGAATAGACCATGTCCTGCTTGACCGGCGACAGCGAGATGCCGGCATGCTGATAAATCAGTTTGCGCACCCGCTCGAAATCGGCCGGCAGGAAGCTGAATTCCCGCACACCGGCATCGCGGCCGAGAATGGCCGCCGTGGCGGCGACGGTCGAAGCATAGCGGGGCGTATCGGCCATGGTCAGAACTCCTCCCATTCATCGTCGAGCTGCGACGGCAACGCCGGGGTCTTGCGCGGGGCCGGCCGTTCGCCGAGCGCCGGCGGCGTTCGCCGCGCTGCCTGGGCCGGCCGGGCCGGCGACCGCGGCGCCGGCTTGCCACTGGGCCGCGCGCTGGCGCCGACATGGAATACCGACACCGCCCGCGCCAGGCTGTGCGCCTGTTCCTCGAGGCTCTCGGCGGCAGCGGCGGCCTGTTCGACCAGCGCCGCGTTCTGCTGCGTGACCTCGTCCATCTGCGTGACGGCCATGCAGACCTGGTCGATGCCGCTGCTCTGCTCGCGGCTGGCAGCCGAAATGTCGGCCATGATGTCGGCCACCCGCTTGATGCTCGCCACCACTTCCTGCATCGTCCGGCCGGCCTGGTCGACCAGGCGATTGCCGTTCTCCACCTTGTCCACCGAGTCGGAGATCAGTTCCTTGATTTCCTTGGCCGCGGCGGCGCTGCGCTGCGCCAGGTTGCGCACTTCGGTCGCCACCACGGCGAAGCCGCGGCCCTGCTCGCCGGCCCGCGCCGCCTCGACGGCGGCGTTCAGCGCCAGGATGTTGGTCTGGAAGGCAATGCCGTCGATGACGCCGATGATGTCGCCGATCTTGCTGCTCGACTGGTGGATCGCGCTCATCGTCTGCACCACCTGGCCGACCACCTCGCCGCCACGCACCGCGACGCTCTGGGCGGTGCCGGCCAGTTCGCTGGCCTGGCGCGAGTTCTCGGCGTTCTGGCGGACGGTGCTGGTCAACTCCTCCATCGACGAGGCGGTTTCCTCGAGGCTGCTCGCCTGCTCCTCGGTGCGGCTGGACAGGTCCTGGTTGCCGGCGGCGATCTCCTGCGCCGCGGTGTTGATCGCGTCGGTGGCGAACTTGATCTGGTCGACGATCTCCTGCAAGCGGGCGACCGTGGTGTTGGTGTCGTCCTTCAACTGGCCGAAAGTGCCGTCGTAGTCGGCGCTGATGGTCCGCGTCAGGTCTCCTTCGGCCATCGCACCGAGCACACGGGCGATGTCGTTGAGGCCGTGCTGGCTGATTTCGAGCAGGCGGTTGAGGTCGTTGGCCAGGCTGAGGAAAAAGCCCTGCTTGCCGGCCGCCGTGACCCGCTGCGAAAAATCGCCGCGGGCGGCGGCACCGACGATGCCGGCGACCTCGTCCTCAACCGCCACTTCGGCAGTGCGGTCGAGCCATTCGACGGCGTAGCCGAGGCACAGGCCCCGCTCGTTGGTCACCGGCGTGACGGCCAGCGAGAAGGTGTGCCCGCCGAGGCGGATGGTCGCCCGGTAGGTGCCGGTCAGCGCCTGCAGCATGCCGCGCTGGTGCGCCGGATGCTTGTGGAACTGGTCGATGTTGGTGCCGATCAGGGCCGTGCGCGAGAAGCCGGGCAGATCGCGGCGGATATCCTGTTCGGCCAGGGCAAACATCTCGTGGATGGCGCGGTTCATGTAGATGATGTTGAGGCCGTCGTCGGCGATCATCACGTTGGTCGCCACATTGTCGAGGCCGATCCGGATACGCAGGTTTTCCTCGGAGATCCGGCGTGCCTCGGCGACATCGCAGCCGAGCTTGATCTGCATCGACTGCATGGCCTGCAGCACCTTGCCGACCTCGTCGTTGCGGTCGAAGTCGAAATGGTTGTTGTATTCGCCGGCGGCGATGCTGCGGAAGGTGTTGGTCACCGTGGCCAGCGGCGCGACCATGCTGGCCGCCGTCCGGCGCAGGGCGACCAGGCCGCCGACGGCGGCCAGCACGGCCAGCACCGGCGCCGCAACGCCGAGCTGCTCGCCGGCAAAGCCTAGCACCAGCAGGGCGGCGGCCAGGAAGAGTCCGGTCAGTGTCAGCGCCGAACTTGTCGACAGGTCACGCCAGGCGCCGCCCAGTCCTTCACCGCCATTCACCACCCGGCCGCGCAGGATGCGCCGGCTGCCCTGGCGCTGTTCGCGGAACAGGCGATAGGCCTCGGCCACCCGGTCGATGACCACCGACTCGGCGCGGCGCCGGACCGACATGTAACCGGTGACCTGGCCGTTTTCCCAGATCGGCGTGACGTTGGCTTCGACCCAGTAGAAGTCGCCGTTCTTGCAGCGGTTCTTGACATAGCCGGTCCACGGCCGGTGTTGCTGCAGTGTCTGCCAAAGATCGGCAAAGGCTTCTTGCGGCATGTCCGGATGGCGGACGATGTTGTGCGACTCGCCGATCAGCTCCGCCTCGGTGAAGCCACTGATCTGCAGAAAATCGCGGTTGACGTAGATGATCCGCCCCTTCAGGTCGGTCTTCGAGACGATCAACGTCTGCGGCGTCAGGACCACTTCCTTGTCGGTGACCGGCTGGTTATTCTTCATCGCAACTCCTCATCGGGCCTTCGCCCACGGTCAAAACTCGGTCCATTCGTCTTCGCCGGCCGGCAGGTGCAGGCCGGTCTTCGCCGCCAGCGGGCTGTTCAGGCGCACCGGTTCGCGGTGCGGCAGCGCCGGGCGCACCGGCGGCCGCGCTTCGGCCGCCCGGCGCGTCACCTCGGCTGCCAGCGAGAATACCGCGACTTCGCGGGCCAGGCCGTCGGCCTGCTCTTCCAGGCTTTCGGCGGCCGCCGCCGCCTGTTCGACCAGCGCGGCGTTCTGCTGCGTGACTTCGTCCATCTGGCTGATGGCCATGCTGACCTGCTCGATGCCGGCGCTCTGCTCGCGGCTGGCCTCGGAAATTTCCTGCATCAGGTTGGCCACCCGGCGGATGCTGGCCACCACTTCTTCCATGGTCCGCCCGGCCTGATCGACCAGACGGTTGCCGGCTTCAACCTTGTTCACCGAGTCGGAGATCAGCCCCTTGATTTCCTTGGCGGCGGCCGCGCTGCGCTGCGCCAGGTTGCGCACTTCGGTGGCCACCACGGCAAAGCCGCGCCCTTGTTCGCCGGCCCGTGCCGCTTCGACGGCGGCGTTGAGGGCGAGGATATTGGTCTGGAAGGCGATGCCGTCGATGACGCCGATGATGTCGGCGATCTTGCTGCTCGACTGGTGGATGGCGCTCATGGTGTCCACCACCTGGGCGACCACTTCGTTCATCGTCTCGCCCGCGCGGCCCACCAGTTCGCTGCCCTGGTTCACCTTGCCGACCGAGTCGGAAATCAGTTCCTTGATCTCCCGGGCAGCGCCGGCGGAACGCTGGGCCAGGGTCCGCACTTCGGCCGCGACCACGGCGAAGCCGCGGCCCTGCTCGCCCGCACGCGCCGCCTCCACCGCGGCATTGAGCGCCAGGATGTTGGTCTGGAAGGCGATCCCTTCCACCGTCCCGAGGATCTCCCCCACGCGCCGCGCGCTGGATTCGATGGCGCGCATGGTGCTGGCCAGC